>JBEIQK010000020.1:0-22224 GCA_040376505.1 Alphaproteobacteria bacterium
CGAAGGAAGCAGCGACCGCGCCCTGGTTCAGCCCCTGCGCTGGCTCCTCGGTCAGCTCACCCCCGCCGATCACGCGGTGGATTGGATCGACACCAGCCGCCTGAACAAACCCAAAGGGCTGGCCGCCCGCATTCAGGCGGCCCTCGCGGTGGCGCCCTGCGATCTGCTCTTTGTCCACCGCGACGCCGACAAAGAGGGCCCTGAGCCGCGCCGGTCCGAGATCGCCGAGGCCGTCGCAGGCCGGATCCCGCATGTGGCCGTGATCCCCGTGCGCACGATGGAGGCCTGGCTGCTCATCGACGAGACCGCGCTGCGCTGCGCAGCCGGTCGGCCCAGCGGACGGGAGCCCTTGGAGCTGCCTCCGCTCGCTCGCCTCGAAGGGTTGGCTGCGCCCAAAGAGCTGCTCTCCCAGGTCCTTCGCACGGCCCATGGCGGCAAGGGGCGACGGGCGGCGCACTTTGACGAGAGCGTCGCCCGCAAGCGCCTCGCAGACCTCATTGAGGACTGGAGCCCCTTGCTCACGCTGCCGGCCTTCCAGCGCCTGGAGGCCGACACACGGTCGGCGCTCCAGACGCTGGGGCTGCCCCTTCGGGGGTGAAGGGGCGGTCGGCTACATCGCCGAGGCGGCCTTCTCCATCAGGGCTTGGAGGCGCTTGGCGAAGCCTTCGGGATCGTCGAGGCGGCCCTCGGCGATGGCGGCGTGGTCGAGCAGCAGGCGGGCGAAGGGCTCCAGCCCGGTCTTGCCCTCGCCGTTGAGGCGGGCCAGGGTCTTCACCATCGGGTGCTCGGGGTTGATCTCGAGCACGCGCTGGGCGGCCGGCACCGTCTGGTTGGCGGCCTTGAGGATGCGCTCGAGGTTGGCGCCCATGCCGCCTTCCTGGTCCACCAACACAGAGGGCGAGTCGGTCAGGCGGGTGGAGACGCGCACGCTGGCGACGGCGCCGGTGAGGGTGCCGCTCATCCAGGAGACCAAGGGGGTGGCGTTGTCGCGGGCGGCCTTGGCGATGGGGTCTTCTTCCTGGGTCTTGTCTTCGGGCAGCTCGCCCGACATCGCGCTCTTGAGCTTGGTGCCGTCGAACTCGCGGATGTTCATCACCACCCACTCGTCAACGGGGTCGTCCATCAGCAGGACTTCCCAGCCGCGCTTGCGGAAGCCCTCGAGCACGGGGGTGGCGCCGATGCGCTCCTTGTCGACGCTGGTGTAGTACCAGATCTCGTCCTGGCCCTGGGCGAGGTCGGCCTTGACCTGGGCGAGGCTGCGCAGCTCGCCGTTGGAGCGGGTGGTCTTGAAGCGCAGGAGGTGGGTGAGGGTGTCCTTGTTGTCTTCGCCGTCCTCGTGGATGCCCTCCTTCAGGATGTGGCCGAACTCCTTCCAGAAGTCGCTCCAGGCGGCGGGGTCGGAATTGGAGACGTCCTTGAAGCGCTTCAAGATGCGCTTGGTGAGCTGCTTCTTGATCGCCTGGAGCACGGGGGTCTGCTGGAGCAGCTCGCGGCTCATGTTGAGGTCGACCTCAGGCGCGTCGACGATGCCGCTCACAAAGCGCAGGAAGCGCGGCAGGAGGGCGTCGGCGCTGTCGAGGATCTTCACCCGCTTCTGGTAGAGCTTGATGCCGACCTTGTAGTCGAGGCGGTCGAGCTCGTAGGGGCGGTGCTTGGGCACAAAGAGCAGGGCCTGGTACTGCAGGTTGCCCTCGATGCGCAGGTGGACGCGGATCAGCGGCTCTTGCCAGTCATTGCTGACGTGGCGGTAGAAGGCGTTGTACTCCTCGTCGGTGATCTCCGACGGCGCGCGGGTCCACAGGGCGCGCTCCTGGTTGACGCGGGTGCCGTCCACGAGGATGGGCCAGGAGACGAAGTCGGAGTGCTTGGTGATGATGCCGCGCAGCTTGGCCACATCGAGGAAGTCGGCGGCGTCTTCGCGCAGGTGCAGGGTGACCTCGGTGCCGCGGCTGTCGCGGCTGCCCGCGTCGAGGGCGTAGGCCTCGCCGCCATCGGACTCCCAGCGCACCGGCTCGCTGCCGGGCAGGGCGCTGCGGGTCTGCACCACCACCTTGTCGGCCACCATGAAGGCCGAGTAGAAGCCCACGCCGAACTGGCCGATCAGGCCGCTGTCATCGCCGCTCTCGTCGCCTTCGGCCTTGGCCTGCTGGGTCGCCTTGAGGCGGGCGGCGAAGGCCTTGGTGCCGGAGTGGGCGATGGTGCCGAGGTGCTGCACCACCTCCTCGCGGGTCATGCCGATGCCGTCGTCGGAGAGGGTGAGCGTGCCGGCCTCTTTGTCGAAGGTGACGCGGATCGAGGGCTCGCCCAGGGAGTCGGCGAGGTCGCTGCGCTGCAGGCTCTCAAAGCGCGCGCGATCCAGGGCGTCGCTGGCGTTGCTTACCAGCTCGCGCAGGAAAATCTCGCGGTCGGAGTAGAGCGAGTGGGTGACGAGGTGCAGGATTTGCCGAACATCGGCCTCGAAGCGGTGCGACTCCATGATTCCTCCGTTGGGATGGGCGCGGCTCGACGGGGGCTCCCGGAGCCGGGCCACGCGCGATGGCCTGGGAGGACTAGGCACAGAAGGCCGGGCGTCAAGATGCGAGGCGCAGGCCGGGACGGGGGCTGGCGGCGAAGATGGCCTGCTTCACGTGCTGGGCGAGGCCATCCACCACCTGGACCTGGGCCGGATCGGGGGCGAGGTTGCGCGACCACTGGAGCAGCAGGGCGTCGCGGCCGCCGTGGAGGTAGCCGGGCAGCCAGCCGCAGGGGCGCAGGCCGAGCGCCGCCAGGGCGGGCCCGAGGCCGGCGACGAAGGGCTCGTCGCCGGGCAGGTAGACGGTGATGTGGTCCATGTGGCCGCCGGCGAGGTAGGCGAGGCGCTCGTCGATTCGCTCGATGAGATCGGCGCCGACGGCGCTGACGTGCAGGGTGGCGAGCTGCCGGTCGGGCTGCCAGTCGGTGAGGATGCGGCTGTTTTGCACGCGGGCCGGGCCGGGGGCCAGGGGCAGGCGGCGGGCGCCGGCCGGGTCGACGAGGTCGGCGATCCAGCCGAGGCCCTCGGGCAGGGCCAGCGGGGCGGCGGGCAGGGGGCGGGTGGGCACATAGACCGTCAGGGTGGAGATCGGCTGGTTGGGGTCCTGGGCCTCCCCCTCGTAGACCACCCAGCGGGGGATGGCGCCCAGCGCCAGGGCGGTGGGCACGCCGCCGATGGCCATCGCGGTGCGCTGGCTGCGGGTGTGTTGGGTGACACACTTCATGATGGCGCCGTGCTGGCCGCGATCGTAGACGTCGGCGAAGAGCGCCATCGCCAGCTCGCCCTGGATGCCGCGCCGTCGGGCCTGGGGGCGCACCACCGAGAGGCCGACCTCGGCGAGGCCGGGGGCGCTGATCGGCTGCCCCTCGTCGGTGAGGCCCAGGGCGGGCACCATCGCGGCGAGGTGGCCGACCACCGCGCTCCCCTCGACGGCGATGTAGCTGCGGACCTCGTCCTTGCGGTTCTTCTCCAGGATCTCGGCGGGCTCATACACCCAGCGACGCAGAAAGGTCAGTCCATAGGTCTCATACATACAGTCGGCCAGGGCCCGGGCCTGGTCCAGGCTGTGCAGACGTTGAATATCCATTCGGCCTCCACAGGGCGCAGGAGATACCGGCGCGCTCCAAAGGGGACGGATCAACGCAGGAAGTCGGTAACCCCCGTCTGCCCGCGCATGCGCTGCACCGTGGCGTAGACGGCGCGCTGCTCTTCGGGGCTGAGCGCCCGCGACCAGGGGGGCATCGCCGTTCCGGGCAGGCCCTCGGCGATGATGTGCAGTTGGGCAGCGTCGGAGAAGAAGGTGGCGCCTTCGCCTTCGAGGAGGTCGGCCGGCGGCGGCGAGAGGGTGGGGCCTCGGGGGCTGTCGCCGCGCCCGGAGTGGCCATGGCAGGGGGCGCAGCTCTTGGTGTAGATCTCGGCGCCGCGGGCGGCCAGCGCCGGGTCGGCCGAGGGCAGGGGCGCGTCGTAGGCCTCGCCGAGGGTCTGCCGGAGGGTCTCACGGTGCGCGGCCCACCGCTCGGCGCGGGGGGCGACGGGGGGCTGGGCGCAGGCGAGGAGGAGGAGCCACATGCCGGGGCTCTACCCGGGGCGGCGCCCCTGCGCGACATAGACCAGGGCGTGGGCGAAGGCGGTGGGCCGGGCGTCGAGGTGGGTGACGGCCTCGATGACCGCCTCGACGGCGGCGGGCTCCATGTCGGCTGGATCGACCAGCTTGCGCTTGAAGCCGAGGCAGATCTCGGCGAAGGTGCGCATGCCGACGAGCTCTGAGGTGAAGGGCACCAGGTCGACCTGCAGCGCGTGCAGGCCCTCCTGGGCGAGGTAGCCGCGCAGCTTTCGCCCGACCTGCCGATCCCCGCCGCGCTGGCGCTGGGCCTTGGCGGCGGCGGCGAGGAGGCGCTGCAGCCCCGCGGGCTCGGGGTGGATGACCAGGGCGCCGTCGTCGGTGTCGAGGGCCACCACGAGGCCGCCGGGCCGGGCGAGGCGGTACATCTCGGCGACCACCTCGCGGGGCTCGGGGTGGTGCTGAAGCAGGAAGCGGGCGTAGACGAGGTCGGCCTGGCCGCTCGGCAGGGGGGCGTCGTGGGCCCAGGTGCGCACAAAGCGCACGTTGTGCAGGCCTTGGGCGGAGGCCTGGGCGCGGGCCTGGGCCAGCAGGCCCTCGTCGATGTCGACGCCGATCACCTGCCCCCGGGGCACGAGGCGGGAGAGGTGCGCCGTGATGTGGCCGGGCCCGCAGCCGAGATCGACGATGGTGGCGTCTTCGGGGAGCTGCAGGCGCCGCAGGAAGGCCAGCTCCAGGTCGAGGGCGGCCTTCGCCTGCAGGGCGAGGCGGGGCAACTCGGTGCTGGGATCGAGCTGCTCGATGTCATAGGAGCGGGCGGGCAGGACCTGGTCTTCCATGGGCTCTCCAAGGCGAACAACACAAGTTCTTGGAGAGTCGGACGCGCGCGGCGGGCCCATGAGCCCCCGGGCTCAGGCGCGGGTGGGCTCCCAGCGGGCCTGGCGGAGGAAGTTGGCGTCGAGGTACTCGCGCTGGATCACCACGGCCATCTCCTCCACGTCGCGAAAGCGGTCCCAGTCGACGCGGATCACCGGGATGGTGCGCGAGATGTTCTCGATGAAGCGCTCGTACTCGGCGTGGAGTGCCTTCAAGTAGTCGAGGCTGATGCCCTTTTCGACCTCGCGGTTGCGCAGCAGCACCCGCTCCATGCTGCGCTCGGGCTTGACGTCGAGGTAGACAATCACGTTGGGCCGGCACATGAAATTGCTCATGTGGCGGAAGAGCGAGACATAGGTGCGGTAGTCGCGCTCCTCCATGAGGCCGATGTCGACGAGCATCTTGGCGAAGATGGCGTCTTCGTAGATGGTGCGGTCTTGCACCCCGCCGCCGCCCCGCCAGATGATCTCCTGGTGCTGGGCGAAGCGCCGGTTGAGCAGGTAGATCTGGGTGGCGAAGGCGTAGCGGGCGGTGTCTCGGTAGAAGTCGGCGAGGTACTCGTTGTCGGCCACCGGCTCATAGTAGACCGGCAGGCCGAGGTGGTGGCCCAAGGCGGTGGCCAGGGTGGACTTGCCGGCCCCGATCAGACCGGCGATGCCAATGAACAGATCCTGAAGCTTCTCCGCCATGGGTCCCTCGCGCGGCTGCGGGCTTAGAGCTTGCCCGCTTCGATGTTCCAGGTGATCACGCCCTTCTCCATCTTGCCGATGAGGGTGCGATCGAAGGAGCTGGTGGCGGCGTTCCAGACATAGCTCTTCAGCTCCTGCTGGTCGTCGCTGGCGACGTACAGCTCGGGGGCGCCGTTGCCGTCCATGTCGAAGGCGTGCATCGCGTGCTCGAAGCCGCCGGAGATGGCGTCGAAGTTGGTCTGGGCCCAGGGCTCGCCGGGCTTGCCGGGGGTGAGGCGGTAGAGGCCGGTCTTCATCGCGGCGGCGATCAGCTCCTTCTTGCCGTCGCCGTCGAAGTCGGCGCCGAGCAGGAAGCGGGTCTGGCGATCGTTGATGGTGGCGATGGCCTCGGCCTTGAAGGTGCCGTCCTTCTGCAGGGTGTACTGGCGGATCTCCACGGGGTGGAGGATCTGGTTGCCCTTGACCTGGGCCTCTTGCACGCTGAAGAACTCGGCCTTCTTGTCGCCGTCCAGATCGCTGACCAGGATCTCCTTGGCGTGGGTGTGGCCGGCCTCGCCGTCGACCACGGTGCGCTTGTAGGTGGTGCCGTCAAAGCGGTACATCACCACAAAGCCGGGCTGGGAGTCGCTCGACGAGTTGCGGTCGGAGGGGGTGGCGAAGAACTCCATCGTGCCGTCGCCGTCGATGTCGCCGATCTCGATCTCGTGCACAAAGGTGTCGGGCTTGGCGTCGAGCTCGATGATCTCGGGGGCGGCCCCGGGGGTCTCGGGCGGGTTGTAGACGGCGATCACGCCGCCGTCGTGGGTGGCCATCACCCATTCGTCCTTGCCGTCGCCGTCGACGTCGCCGATCTCGAGGTCGCGGATGCGGTTGAACTTGCCGCCCCAGGACTTGCTCCACAGGGTTTCCTGGCTCCACTTGCCGTCGGCGAAGCCCCAGACCTTGAGGTTGGCCTTCTCGCCGGCGATCGTGAAGATCTTGCCGTCGCGCAGCAGGGCCTTGTGAAAGACGTTGGAGTCGCCATCTTCGAGGCGGCTGGCCTTCCAGCCCTCCGCACCCTGGCGCCAGATCTGCAGGCGGGCCGGGCCGGGCACCGACTTGCCGGCGGCGTTCTTGTTGAACCAGGCCTGCGAGAGCAGGATGGTGGGGGCCGCCGGGCCGACGAGGGGCTCCTGGGCGGGCTCGTAGGGCTTCTGCTCGGCGGCGGGGGCGGCCTTGGCCTTCTCATCGGCCTTGGCGGGCTTCTTGTCGCCTTGGCCGCAGGCGACCAGCAGGGAGAGGAGGAGGAGCGAGCTGCGGGGAATGGCGGGGATCATGACCGACTCCAAACGTGGGGGCGCTGCTATCGTCCCTTCACGCCGCTGCAACGCTGGGGTTCCACCTTGGCGGCGCGCCGTCGGGCGGGGCGGGGGAGCGGAGTTGGGGCCTCCTGCGTTATGCTGGGGACATCGATCGCAGGTGGTCCATGGTCTCTCGCTCCCGCGTCGCCGCGCTCTCGCTGCTCCTGGCCTCTGGATGCGGCTTGACGGCCTACAACACCAAGCTCGACACGGGGCCAGATGGGGCTGTGGCGTCCTGCGATCCCGCGCCGCTCAGCTTTGGCAGCTTGGAGGTTGGCGGCGAGCCGATGCAGCGGGCGATCAACATCATCTCGGTGGGCTCCGAGAAGGTGGCGCTCACCGATGTGCGCATGACCGACGATGGCAACGATGTCTTCTCCATCGTCAACGTGTCCGACCTGCCCCTGCCCAAGTCGATCCCGCCGGGCGAGACCTTTCGCTTTATTGTCAAGTTCATTCCTAAAGAAGAGCAGCAATACGCAGGCACCATCACCCTCGTTACGGACGTGTCGGGCGAAGAGGCCACCTTCACCTGCGCGGTCGAAGGGGCGGGCTGCGACCCAACTGCGGGCTCCTGCCCGTAAAGGGGCATGGGATGCTGCTATTCATGGCGTGGATTGGGGCGGCGAAGGCCGACGGCATCGGCTTTACCTACGCGTTTTCTCATGAATATGAGACGCGGGGCGGGCCCTGCGCGGGCAACGGCTTTGGCCAGCCCTGCACCACCGGCGACGACGTCGTGAAGGTCGATGACACGCCGGCGGGCACGGCCTGGGTCTCGCCGCACCACCAGCTCCCCAGCCTGGACCTGCGCACCAAGGGCTGGACCATCCAGATGGATGTGCTGGAGCTGGTGGCCTCGATGACCCGCAAGGAGCCCTCCAAGGACTACTGGGAGTCGCGCAACAACAACCGGGCGCCGGAGGGCGGCGACACCGCCAACCAGCTCCACTTCGGCGTGAACGCCTTCAACACCAACATCAAGCGCAAGGTGGCCGAGCAGGTCGAGGGCGTGGTGCAGCCGGGCTTCTCGGTTGACCTCGACACCAACACCAGCTTTGGGCCGGCCAACTTCATGCTGCTGGGTGCGGTGCGGATGGGGGCCCAGGCCGACAAGGGCATGGGCGTGGGCCTCTATGTGGTGCCCGAGCTCGGCATCGCCAGCGTCTTCGACGTGGCCGATGCGGAGAGCGACTACAAGACCGACCTCGGGCTCGCGGTGGGCGGGCAGCTCCAGCTGAGCGTTTGGGCCCGCCGCAAGTAGGGCCTACTTCAAGGCCTTGGTGGGCAAAAAGCCCTGGGTGCCGTCGACGGTCTGCACCTTGGTGAAGTCGGCGCCCTCCTCGACGACGTAGAGCTTCATGCCCTTCTCCAGCGTCATGCGGGCGTTGCCGCCCGGCGCGTCCGTGAGATCGAGGTCTTTCTTGGTGTAGACCTCGCGGCCATCGGGCACCTTGGGGCAGGTGGCGTAGTCGGGGGCCGGCACCGTGAAGCGGGTGCCGTAGGCGGTGGCCAGGGTGTCAATCTGGCCCTTGCGGGCGTTCACCCGCTCGATGGACTTGGCGGCGCCGCGGTTGTTGCCGCTGGCCTTGCCGTAGTAGGCGAGCGCCTCGTCGTACCAGCCCATGCCCTCGTGCAGGGCGCCGAGCCCGTACAGGGCCTCGTTGTGCTCGGGGCGGCTCTTGAGCACCTGGCGCATACCGCAGATGGCCAGGAAGGTTTGGCCCTTGCGGGCGAGCTTGATCTCCTCGGCGATGGCCTTCTCGCGGTCCATGTCGAGGCGGAGCAGCTCGTAGGCGGGGGCGATGGTGTTGGCGATCTGCAGCCCAAAGCCGGCCAGGGCGCCGGGGATGAGGTCTTCTTTCTTGGCGACCTTCTTGATGTCGGCGCCGCAGCCCGCGGAGCTGCTTTTGCCGGAGAAGGTCTCGCCGGCCAGCTTCTGGCCCTTGTTGCTGGTGACGGCCCAGGGCACCGAGGCGGTGACGGTGCGGCGGAAGCAGGCCTCCTCGACCATCACGGTCTTGCCGTTGGCGTCCTTGATCTCGTTGCCCTTGTCGTCCTTGGCGGCGACCTTTTGGGTGTAGTTCTCGGTCTTCTCCTCCACCGACGAGGCCCCGGCGAGGCCGGCCTGCCCATTGGTCTTGACGATTTCAAAGACATCGATGCGCAGGCCATCGTTGAGGAGGATGCGGTGATCTTCGATGCTGTCTTCGGCCATGTCGCCGGCGGTCTTGACGAGGCCGCCGGCCAGCTTGCCGCCCATCGGCACCAGGGCCTGGGCGTAGGCGGCGCCCATCTGAGAGACACCGTCCACGGCGGCCTTGGCCATCGCCGTGCCGTCGACGCCCTTGGTGACGCGGTCTTTGCTTTGCAGGGCCGAAACGAGCTCGGTGGTCAGCGCCGGACCGTTCACGCCGGAGATCGACACGGTCATTTTGGAGACGCCGCTGATGATGACCGGCGGCGGGATCACCCGCTTGACGGGGACGCCGGGCCCAAGCGGCAGAGCGAGGGCAGAGGGTGCGGCGAGCGCGAGGGCGAGGAGCAGGGGGCGCTTCATCAAGGTTCCTGATCAGGTGGAGCGACGGGGCGAGCGGCCCGTGAGGCGGGTGTACAGATGGTAGCCGATCCACCGCAGGGGGTCCGGGGGAATGCCGCCCAGGCGCTTTTGCAGAAAGGGCTGCCCACGCCAGCGGCCATTGTCGCCGCTGTACAGATCGGTCAGCACCTCGCCGGCGAGGTTGGCCAGGGTCACGCCGTGGCCGCTGAAGCCGACGGCGTAGAGCACGCTGTCGTGGCCCGGCAGCGTGCCCATCGAGCAGACCCGCGACAGGGTGATGCCCAGCGTGCCGGTCCAGCGGTGGGTGATGCCCACCGCCCGCAGGCGCGGAAAGTACTGGTGGAGCCGCGCTTCGATCGCGTCCATCGCGGCTTTGGTGGAGAAGCGCCAGGCCGTGGGTCCGCCGTAGGCGTAGTCATAGGCGGCGTTGCTGCCGCCGCCGAAGACGATGCGGCCATCGGTGGTGAGGCAGCCGTAGGAGATGCGGTCCATGTCATCGCAGAAGGAGCGGGCGCTGCGCCAACCGAGCTCTTCGCGCTCCTCGGGCAGCAAGGGGGCGGTGGCGAGGCAGTGGCTGTGCAGCGGAAAGACCCCGCTGCGAAAGAAGCCCAGCCGCGCTGTGTAGCCGCCGGTGGCCAGCACCAGGGTGGGGGCCTCGACGCTGCCCTGGAGGCACCGCACGCGGTGGGGCCGGCCGAGCTCCACCGCGGTGACCGGGCTGTCTTCGTAGATCGTGACGCCCTGAGCTTCCACGACCGGGCGCAGGGCGCGCAGGTAGTCCACGCCGTTGAGCTGGCCGGCGGTGGGGTCGAGGATGGCGCCCACGGCGCCGTTCATGCGCAGGGTGTCGCTCAGGGCGGCGTCGCGCAGGAATCGCTGGGGCAGGCCCCACCGCTGCAGGCGCTCGACCTTCTCGTGGGCGTGCTCGGCCTCGGCGGCCTGGGTGAAGACCTCCAGCGCGCCGTCGCGGGCGTGGCGCACGTTGAGGCCGTGCCGGGCGATGATGCCGAGCACGCCTTCAATCCCGTGCAGGGTGGCGTCAAAGACCCGGCGGGTGAGCTCGGCGTCGGTGGTGTCGACGCCGTTGACCCAGTTGAGGAGCTGGCCGCCGTTGCGCCCGCTGGCGCCGTTGGCCACCCGGCGGGCCTCCACCAGCACCACCTTGCGTTCGGGAAAGCGCCGCGAGAGGTGGTAGGCGGTGGACATGCCGGTGAAGCCGCCGCCGATGATGACCACATCGGCCTTCTGGGCGCCGGTGAGGGGCGGGCAGGGCGGCAGCTCGACGGCGCCGTCGGTCCAAACGGCCTGGTTGTCGTCAAAAGAGGCGTGGATGTCGGTGAGGTCGGTGGACACGGGGAGAAGCTACTCCCCGCGGCCACCGGGCGCCATCACGGCCCCTTGCGCGGATCAGCGGGCGCTGTCGGCGTCGAGGTGGCACTTCTTGTACTTCTTGCCGCTGCCGCACCAGCAGTCGTCGTTGCGGCCGGGGCGCTGGCCGGCCGGCGGGGCAGCGGCGGGCTTGGCGGCGGGGGCGGCGTCGCCCTCTTCGTCGACCTCCTCCCCATCGCCGGGCAGGGCGAGGCCGTGCTCGGTGGCCCAAACCAGGGCGGCGTCGCGCTTCTCGATCCGGGCGGGGGTCAGCTCGCCGCCGAGCTCCTCGTAGATCGCCACCAGCTCCAGGTAGGGGTGGGGCATGCCGGCGAACTCGTTCTCCTCCTCGTCTTCTTCGTCCTCGTCGAGGTCTTCGTCGCCTTCGGCCTCGGGGGGGACCTCAAGGGGGGCGACCTCGATGGGCTCGGCCTCCATGAGGTTGGCGATGCGCTCCTTGGCGGCCTCGCCGTAGTGGGCGGAGAGCAGCACGGCGCCGAGCACGCTGGAGAGGCCCACCACCGCGTCGATGTAGCCGGTCATGCGCTCGTCGCTGCACTCCAGCTCGACGAGGGCGCTCACCAGCTCGGCGAAGTGGTCGGGGTAGCTCTCGATGTCGAGGCCTTCGACGGTCTCCAGGATGGGGGCGATGGCCGCGCCCTCCATCTGGATGAGCGAGGAGATCGATACGCCGGCCAGCACATCGTCGATCTCCACGCCCATGAAGACGTCGAGCAGGGCGGCGATGGCGTCGGTGGCCTTGAGGTGGCCGAGCAGGCCGGCGGCGTGGATGGGGGCCCAGCCACCGCCGGGGGAGGCCTCGTCGGAGAGCTCCAGATCGATGAGGATGTTGATCAGCTCGGGAACCGCGGCCTCGCCCCGGGCGCTGATGCGCTTCACGAAGAGGGGCGGGAGATCCTCGCTGGCCCGGGCGGTGAGCATGGCGCGGATGTCATCCGGCACCTTCTCAAACCAGGGCGAGGTGGGCTTGCGGTGGATCTGGGGCTTGTTGCGGGACATGGGCGGCTCCGAAGGGGCGGCCGCCTAGCCTGTTCAGGAGGCGCTGGGCAGGGGCGAGCGACGCCTCCCGAGCGCGAAGGCCGCCGCGCTCACGCCCACGCAGAGGTAGGGAAAGAGCCAGCCGCCGGCGGTGTAGACGGTGTCGACCCGCGACAGGCGCAGCTCCACCACCCGGGCCTCCTCGGTGAAGGGCGCGGTGACGTGCTCCAGCTCGCCCCAGGGGGTCACGTTGAAGCTGACCCCGGTGTAGGCGCTGCGCACCACCGGCCGGCCGAAGTGGATGGCCTGGACGGCGGCCAGCATGCCGTGCTGGTGGGGGGCGGCGGTGTCGCCGAACCAGCCATCGTTGGTGATGTTGACGAAGAGATCGACCGGATCGGCCTTCTCACCGCGGAACATCGTCCACATCTGGCCTTCCAAGATGGCCTCGTAGCAGATCGGCACGGTGTAGGTAAACGCGCTGCCATCGGCGGTGTGGCCGGTGAAGACGGTGGGCCGCTTGCCAGCCTGAAAGTCGCCCGGCCCCTCGATCCACTCGCGCAGGATCGGGAAGGTGTCGGAGAAGGGGATGTACTCACCGAAGGGCAGGGGCACCATCTTGTCGTAGCGCTCGGTGAGCTTTCCTTCTCGCGTGAACAGATACACCGAGTTGAAGGCCGAGACGCCCCGTGGGGCCGCTGGATCGGGCTGAATGGTGCCGCCGCCGATCAGGAAGTCGAACTTGCCGGCCTTGGCCAGGTCCTCAAAGAACTGGCGCGGCGAGCGGTCGCCCAGGGCGCGGGCCTCTTTTTCGTCATTGGGGTTGAAGAAGATCGAGCCCTCGGGCCAGACCACGAGATCGGCGCCCTGGCGTGCGATCTTGCGGGTCAGCACCATCCAGTCCTGCAGACCCTCGATGATGCTGGCGGCGAGCCGCTCCTCCATCGTCACGTTCTGCTGGAGCTGGCTCACCTTCAAGACGGGGGCGCTCGCGGCTTCGCTGCGCAGGGCGTCGAGGCGGTAGAATCCAAAGCCGAGGTTGCAGAGCCACAGGGCCGCCACGCCGCCCAGGGCGCCCAGGGGCAGGGGGCGCCCCTCTTTGCGGCGGTACATCGCCTCGGCCAGCACGCAGTTGACGAGGATGAGCAGGTAGCTGATGCCGGTGACGCCGAAGAGGCTGGCCCCCTGCCAGATCGGCAGGGTCTGGTACTGGCCCACGCCCATGTAGTAGGGGAAGAGCGCCGGCGAGAGCTGCTCCACCGCCACCTGCACCGCCGGGGTGAGGAAGACCCAGAGCAGGCCAAAGCGCTCGCGCAGCCAGTGCACCGAGCCGAAGACCAGCGCGTAGGGCAGCGCAAAGGCGGTGGCGAAGATCATGTGGATCACCAGCGCCGCCACCCAGGGCAGGTTGCTGAAGACCACGATGGTCTCGATCAGCCAGCCAAAGAGCAGGAAGACCGCGATCCAGCCGGTGGCATAGCTGAGCCAGGCGTTTGCCCGGTGCTCTCCAGGCCGCAGGGCCCAGAAGAGGCCGATGAAGCTGAACCACTCCAGCCAGTGCTGGCCGATCGGCGGCGACACCACACAGAGGATGGCGCCCGACGCGAGGGCGGCGACGAGGCGAAGGATCATGGCTGCTGCTCCCAGGGGGCCTGACCCCGCCTAATCCATCGGCGGGGCCAGCGCGGGCTCCGCCTTAGGGGACCGCCAGCTCCAGGGCCACACCGCCCACCGAGGTGGTGCCGGTCGGGAAGCGGCCGTTCTCATCTTCACCCGCCACCGAGACCGGATCACCCACCTCGTTCACGAAGCCGTCGGCGTCGGTGTCGGCGTAGGCCCAGAGGTAGACGATCGTGTCGGCCGGCACCACCAGGGCGAAGTCCTTGCTGGTCTGCCCGGTGATGTCGGACCACTCGAAGGTGTCGATGTCGTACACATTCGAGGTCTCGGCGATGTTGAGGTCGGTGTTGGGGCGGTACTTGAGCGCCGCCACATAGACCGTCGAGCCGGGGGGCAGATCGTCGAAGGTGCCGCCCATCATCGAGACCGTGCCAGCAATCTGGATGAAGGGCACGATGGAGAGGCCAGGGCCGTCGCCCAGGGGGATCTGAACGTCGTAGTCGAGCAGGTCGGTGTAGCCGACGTTGATCGGGTTGCCGTCGACGTCAGGCTCGGAGATGTAGGCGCCCCAGTGGTCGGCCGGCGAGAACATGGAGTCCATGTCGGAGTCCCAGGCGCCGAGGAGCTGCATGTCGCCGTAGGCGGCGCAGGAGGGCAGCTCGTAGACGCCGGTGGCGCCGCCGCCATCCTCGGTGAGCGTGGTGGTGACGCTCTCGTAGGGGCCCTGGCCGGCGGTGTCGGCCAGCATCACGGCCACGTCGCCGTTGTCATAGGTGAGCGTGAGGATCACATCACCGGCGATCGAGATCTCGTCGCAGCTCTCGCCGCCGCCACCACCGCCATCGCCCGACCCCGGTGCCGGCGCCAGGATGGTGATGTCGACCTCGGTGAGGACGCCGCCGTCGGTGAGGGGCAGCTCCATCGGGTAGATGCCGCGGGGCTCATCGGTGCCCACGATGCTGTCGAGGTTCTCGTCGAGGGTGGCGTAGACGTAGACGCTGGTGTCGGGCGGCGCCACGGCGTCGAGCTGGTAGGGGTTGGGCCCGGTGGTGGCGTCCACGATGGCGTCGGTCGCCACGTAGCTCTGGGCGCCCGACGAGCCGGTGTAGTAGGCGCCGACGAAGATCTTCTCCCAGGGGAAGACGCCGCCGGTGGCGTCCTCGTAGGAGATGTACTGCCGTGCCCCGTTCTCATCCAAGGTGTAGAGCTCGACGGTCACCGAGCCGCTGATCGTCGAGTAGATGTCGACATCGGCGTCGGCGTCTGCATCGGCGTCCGAATCGGCGTCGGCATCGGCGTCGGCGTCGGACTCCTCGAAATTGGCGGTGTCGTCGACGCCCTTGTCGGAGCAGCCGATGCCGATCGCGAGCAGGAGAGAGAGCAGGGAGAGGGGGCTACGGGTCATGGGCGCTCCAGGAGCGAGGGCTCGTCAGGGCTTAGAAGTCAGGCGTGGCAATCTGCAGGCTGACGCCACCCGCCGAGGTGGTGCCAGTGGGGTAACGGCCATTCTCATCTTCGCCACCCGAGCCGATCGGGTCGCCGACTTCGTTCACGAGTCCGTCGGCGTCGGTGTCGGCGTAGGCCCAGAGGTAGACGATGGTGCTGGCCGGCACCACCAGGGCGAAGTCCATGCTGGTCTGACCGGTGATGTCCGACCACTCAAAGGTGTCGATGTCGTAGACGTTGGACGTCTCGACGATGTTGAGATCGGTGTTGGGCCGGTACTTGAGGGCGGCGACGTAGACGGTGGAGCCCGGGGGCAGGTCGTCGAAGGTGCCGCCCTCCATGCCCACGGTGCCGGCGATCTGCACGAAGGGCACCACGGAGAGGCCCGGGCCATCGCCCAGGGGGATCTGTACGTCGTAGCCGGTGAGATCGGTGTAGCCGATGTTGATCGGGTTGCCGTCGACGTCGGGCTCGGAGATGTAGGCGCCCCAGTGGTCGGCCGGCGAGTACATGGTGTCGCCGTCGGAGTCCCAGCAGCCGAGGAGCTGCATGTCGCCGTAGGCGGCGCAGGACTGCAGGGAGTAGGTGCCGGTGGCGCCGCCGCCATCTTCTTCGGCCGTGGTGATGGTGGAGTGGTAGGGGCCCTGGCCGCTGGTGTCGGCCGTCATCACGGCGATGCCGCCGTCGGCGTAGCCGACCGTGATGATGACATCGCCGCTGATGCCCATCGTGTCGGAGCACCCGCCGCCGCCCGGCAGGGGCGAGAGGATGGTGATGTCGATGTCGGTGATGGTCTGGCCGTCGGCCAGCGGGATCTCGATCGGGTAGACGCCCCGCGGCTCGGAGGTGCCCACCACCGAGTCGGCGTAGTAGTCGAGCGAGGCGTAGACATAGACGCTGGTGTCTTCGTCGTGGGTGTAGTTGACCTCATAGGCGTTGGGGCCGGTGGTGGCCCCCTCGATCACATCGGTGCCGACGTAGTGATCGGCGCCGCTCGGGCCGACGAAGTAGGCGCCGACGAAGATCTTGTCCCAGGGGAAGGCGCCGCCGGTGCCCTCTTCGTAGGAGATGTACTGCCGGGCGCCATTCTCGTCGGTGGTGTACAGCTCGACGGTCACCGAGCCGGAGATGGTGCCGCTGATCATCTCCTCGACGGTGGAGGTGTCGACGCCGTCTCCGCCGCCCGCGTCGTCTCCGCCGCCGCCGTCGGCGCCGTCGGTGGTGAGACCGCCGGTGTCATCGCCCTTGGGAACGCACTCGGCGCCAAGGAGGAGGGGGCTCGCGAGGAGGGCCAGGAGGAGGGTCGAGCGGGCTTGCATGGGACTCCGGGGAGCGAGCCGCTGCGCTGTGGTGTGCGCCTGCGCGGTGCAACTCGCTGGAGAAAGGCTACCACGAGGCGACGAGTTTTGACGAAGCTCGTGCAAGCAAATTTCACAAAGCGGGAGTCGGCTGTCCGTGCCTGTACTCTCGGCTCAACCCACTGTGAAGCGTGTTGCGGAGTGCTCAGTTCTTTGTTGAGACGATTACAAACTCAACGCGGCGATTCTGCGCGCGGGCCTCTTCGGAGCTGTTGGGCACCAGCGGGTACATCTCGCCGAAGCCGCGCGCGTCGAGCCGGGCGACGTCGACCCCCCGGGCGACCAGCGCGTCGCGAACAGAGCGGGCGCGGGCGTCGGAGAGCTTGAGGTTGCCCGCGTCGTTGCCGACGTCGTCGGTGTGGCCTTCGATGCGGATCTTGGTGAGCTCGGGGTGGGCCACGATCACCGCGGCCAGCTCGTCGATCAGGCTGTTGCTGCGCTCTTGAATGGTGGCCTTGCCGGTGTCGAAGAAGATCACCTCGGTGATCTGGATGCGATCCTTGCCCACCTGCACGCGGCCCTCGTCGGGGCAGCCGTCCTCGTCGCGATCCTGATCGTAGTCCTCGGCGTCGTAGGGGCAGCGGTCGATGTCGTCGGTGTAGCGGTCGCCGTCGGTGTCTTTGGGCTTGTCGGCGTCGGGGCAGCCGTCGGTGTCCTGGACGCCGTTGTAGCTCTCGGGATCGAAGGGGCAGCGATCGTCATTGTCGAGGATCTGGTCGCTGTCGTTGTCATTGTCGGCGCAGCCGTCGGTGTCGCGGTAGCCGTCGTTGTCTTCGGGATCGTCGGGGCAGGCGTCCTTGACGTCGGGGATGGTGTCGGCGTCGTTGTCGGGGTCGGGGCAGCCGTCGGCGTCCTTGAACTTGTCCTTGTCTTCGGGCTCCTTGATGCAGCGATCCAGGCCGTCGGAGACGCCGTCGTCATCGGCATCGCGGGCGTTGGGATCGAAGTTGGGGGCCACCGAGACGCCGGCCGCCACCCGCCAGTCGGGGGCGCCGACGCCAGGCAGCAGGCCGCCGCCGCCGGCGAGGCGCACCGACACGAGCTCTCCGGCGAAGAAGCGGGCGCCGGCCAGCAGCTCGGCGGGGTTCTGGGCGAGGTCAGGGCCGCCGACGGTGCCGTGGACCTCGGCTAGCAGTTCTACGGGCGGGGCGGGGTGCAGGGCGAAGGCGGCGCCGTAGATCAGCGAGTTTCCGAGGCGCAGGTCGCGGATTCGCGCGGTGGGGCGCACCTCGTAGCCGAGGGTGGCGGCGGCGCGGCGGGTGTACTCGCGGCTGCGCACGGGCTTGTTGGCCCGCTCCAGCACCAGTTGGGGCGCCACGCCGAGCCCGCCGTCGCCGGCGAAGGCGCCGTCGGCGCCGGTGGGCACACGCACCGGGAGCTGGATGGCGAGGCCGACGGGGGCGTCGTCGTCGTGGAGTGCGATGGCCTTCGGCGTGATGCGCAGGTCGCCGAGCCCGCCGCCGAGCGCGGTGCCGGCCGCCTCGGCGTTGGTGAGGGCCTCGGCGCGCAGGCCGTCCTGGTAGGCCACCAGCGGCAGGTCGAGCACGAGGCTGGTCCAGCGGGTGAAGCCCATGCCCACCTGCACATTCATGCCCAGGCGGTCGTCGACGAGGCCGTCGCCCTCATCGCCGCTGGCGTTGGCCGGGTCGGCGGCCACGCGCTCGCCGTCGACCTCGATCACCAGGGGGTCGGTGGCGTAGTGGGTCCACAGGGAGAGGCCCAACTGCAGGTGCCCCAGCGTGCTGGCCGAGGGCACGGCGAAGTAGCCCTCGGTGTCGGCGGAGGGGCGGAACAGCTCGATGTCGCGGTCGACGGCGGCGTCCTGGGCCTGGGCGGCGGCACAGAGGAGGGCGAGGAGGCTCCACATCAGGCGTTGTCCTTGCGGCGGCGCAGCAGGGCGAGGAGGGCCGTGGCCAGGGCGCCGAGGCCGCCCGCGCCGGGCGAGGTGGCGCAGAGCAGGCCGCCGCCGCTCACCGAGGCGAAGAGGGCGGGGTCGAGGCAGCCGTCGTCGGGCATCCCGTCGCAGTCATTGTCGAGGCGATCGCCGCAGACCTCGGCAGCGCCGGGGTTCTGGCTGGCGGCGGCCGGGTCGTCGGCGCTGTCGAAGCAGTCGCCTTCGGCCTCGGTGTAGCCGTCGTTGTCGCGGTCGAGGTAGGGGTCGTCGACCACGCCGTTGCAGTCGTTGTCGAGGCCGTCAGGGATGCCGCCCTGATCGGGGTCTCCCTCGACCTGCCCGGGGTTCACGTCGCGGTTGACGTCGTCGCAGTCCTCGCCGGGCGCGCCGGTGCGCGGGTCGGCGCAGCAGTCCACGCCGTCCAGGCAGGCGCTGGGGGTGGCGTTGTAGCCGTCGTTGTCCTGGTCGCAGAGATCGATGCCGTCGCAGCTTTGGTCGACGGCGTCGTAGGCCACGTCGGCTTCGCAGGGCTGGATGTTGTCTTCGCTGTCGTCGCAGTCAAAGGCGAAGGCGCAGCTCCCTTCGACATAGTCGCCCGAGCCAATGAGCTCGGCGGTGCAGACGACGGTGTCTTCGGCGTTGCAGTCCACTACAGCGCCGCTGTCGCAGGCGGTCCAGCCGTCGCCGTCGAGATCGAAGTCGTCGATGCAGCCGTCGCAGTCGTTGTCGACGCCGTCGGCGATCTCCTCCTCGCCGGGGCTCACCGCGCTGTCGGTGTCGTCGCAGTCGCCGCTGACCTCGGCGAAGCCGTCGCCGTCATCGTCGATGGCGCCGTCGTCGCGCACGCCGTCGCAGTCGGCGTCGTCATCGGGCTCGCCATCGGGGCTGGTGTCGCCGTCGGTGGCGTCGGGGTTCACCGCGGGGTCGAGGTCGTTGCAGTCGCCGTTGGCCTCGGAGAAGCCGTCGCCGTCGGCGTCGCCGTTGGAGCCGTCGCAGATTCCGTTGGCGAGCCCCGGGGTGCCGTACCAGCTCTCGGCGCCGTAGAGCGCCCGGCTCTGGCACCAGCTCTGGGGCAGGTCGTTGGCCCACTCCAGGCCGAGCATGTAGACGTTGAGCTGCTCGGAGTGCTGCTTGATGACGTCCCACGACGAGGAGGTCCAGGCGACCTGGTCGACCACGAGGCCTTCGTAGCTGATCTGCAGCTCGTCTTCGGTGTGGTCCATCGTCAACTTGGAGAAGTCGTAGACATAGGCGGGGGCGATGTTTCCGTTGCGATCGGGGTCATCGTCGACGCCGAGCAGCACATAGGCGCCGGGGCCCACCACGATGCTCTCGTCGATCTCGATGCCCTCGTCGTCGCTGCTGCCGTCGAGGCGCAGGCCGAAGAGGTCGATGTCGCGGTCGGTGTTGTTGTGCAGCTCGATCCACTCGCCGTAGTAGGCCGGCACCGTGTCGAGCTCGGCCATGAACTCGGTGATGGTGAGGTCGCCCGGCGCGGCGGGCGGCAGACCTGCGGCGGCCGCTGGGGCGCCCAATGCCAGCGCCAAGAGGGGTACAAAGGGCGTGACGGGGTGGTGTCTCATCCATGCTCCAAGGCCGCGGCCGCCGCTATCACGGGGCCCCACCCAGGGCACCGCGACAGAATGGCGACAATCGGCCGGCACTCAGCGCCCGAGGGCCTCCATCAAGGGGTAGCCGCGCCAGACGCCGTCGCCGGCCTTGATCGCCCACAGGGCGCTCATCGCGAGGCAGAGGAGGCTCATCACGCAGCCGGTGGCCACCCCAAAGATGAAGCCCACGAGGAGCTGGAAGAGGGCCGCCTGCAGGGCGTGGTAGGCGACGAAGCGCGAGCGCTGGCGCTGCAGGAGGTAGAGCAGGCCGGGGGCCACCACCGGGACGGCGAAGCAGAACAGGTGCGCCGCCATCGCCAGGGTGCGCTCGTCGGAGGAGGGCGCGTACCCCCAGCGTTGGTCGATCGACACCGCGGATCAGCCGATCGGATCGCCGTGGAAGGTCCAGCGGCCAGCGGCGAAGCGATCGCGGTGCTCCCGCCACCAGCGGCCCCAGGCGGCGAGGTGGGCGCGCTGCACCCGGTAGGGGCCCTCGGCGTCGAAGGGGTTGCGGGCGCCGGTGCTGATCACCAGCTCATCGTAGGTGGAGCGCCGCACGGTGGCGTCGTCGTGGTGCAGCCTCTCGATGAGGCCGCCCGGATCGAGGAGCTTGCCCATGCGGTAGCGCAGGCCGTCGCGGTAGCGGCCGCCGTGCTTCTCCCAGTGCTCGATCCAGCGGTTGCGGAGCAGGCTCTCCTCGGGGTTCTCGGTGTGGCCGGTGATCATCTCCAGGCTCGCGCTGGCGACGCGCACCCGGTTGGGATCGCGGCCGCCCAATGCGTCCAAGAGCCGCGGCACGGCGCGCGGATCGCCGAGGTAGCCGAGCCCCTGCAGGGCGCCGAAGCCGGCCGGCCCTTCGAGCTCGGCCGTGCGGTACAGCAGCAGGAGGTAGGCGGGGCCGCCGTAGCGACCGACGATCTCGCCGAGCGAGCGGCCGTTGCTGGGCCGGCGCTCGGCCAGGAACTGGGCCTGCATGTCCACGCCCTTCCACTCGCCGAGCAGCAGCAGCGCGGTGGAGAGCTCTTCGGCGAGCTCGGCCTCGTCGATGATGTCGAGGAGGACCTCGACGCTGTTGGGGTCGCCAATGCGGCCCAGGGCGGTGATCGCCGCCTTGCGCACCCGCTGGGGTTGGCGGCCTTGGAGGAGGGCTTGGAGGGCCGGCACGGCGGCCTCTTCGCGGCGCCAGCCGAGGACCTCGGCGGCAGCGGCGAGCCCGCTGGCGTCCATGCCGCTGGACAGCGCGTCGAGGAGGGCGCTCACGAGGGGGGCGTTGCCGCTCCGGGCGATGGCGCCGACCAGGGCGCGGCCGGCGGGGCCGCTGGGGCGCACCTCCAGCAGGTGGCGGAGGAGGATCTCAGCCGCCTCGTAAGAGCGGTGGGCGGCGAGGAGGTCCACCGCGGCGATGTAGCGGGTGAGGTTGGGGTCGGTGATGCGCTGGGCGGCGGTGTCCAGCGCCTTGGCGGCGACGTCCATCCAGGCGCCGAGGGTGTGCACCACGCCGACGTCACAGGCGGCGATGGCCATGCGGTGGGCGCCGATGCGGCGCTCGGGGCGGTCGGCGTCGGCCCGGGCCAGGGGCGGGCGGGCGCGCTGGGCGTTGGCGCGGTCGCGGGCGTGGTCGGTGGTGCGGATGAGGTGCCACTCGACGCTGGCGCCCGGGTCTCCGAGGACCGCGTCGGCGGCGGCGACCCCGGCGGCGAGGTCGGCGGCCTTGAAGAGCTGGCGGGCCTGCTCGGCGGCGGCTGGGTGGCCGAGGCGGGCGAGGCGCAGGCGGGCCCAGGCTTCGCGCACGGGAAGGCCCTGGGCGGCGAAGCCCTCGGCGGCGCGCTGGTAGTCGTGGGCGGCCCGGCCGCTGTCTCCGGTGAGGGCGAAGAGGTCGCCGCGGCGCACCAGCACGCGCTCGCGCAGCTCGGCGTCGCTGCTGGCCTTCTCCATGGCCACCCGGTAGGCGGCCTCGGCGCCGGCGTGGTCGCCCTTTTGGATGGCCACGTCGCCAAGGCCGAGGGCGAGCAGGCCGAAGAGCTTGTCGCTGCGGGCCTTCTCACAGAGCGGCCTCGCCAGTTCGAGGCACTCGGTGGCGCGGTCGACCCGGTCGTGAACCCGGTGGCGCTCGGCGAGGAGCAGCAGGGCCTCGGCGCGCTCGCGCAGGTGGGGGTCGGCCGGGTCGCGGGGGCTGGGGCTGAGGCCTTCAATGCACTCGCTCAGGATCTCCTCGGCCCAGGGCTCCTGGCGCATCACGGCGAGGCGGCCGAGCTCCAGCAGGGCGCGGGCGGCCTCTCGGCCCGGGGCCTCGCGCAGCAGGCGCAGGTGGCGCTCGGCGTCGTCGTGCTGGCCGAGCTCCACCTCGAGGCGGGCGATGAGGAGCACCACGGCGCTGGGCAGCTTCTTGAA
>JBEIQK010000708.1:0-3476 GCA_040376505.1 Alphaproteobacteria bacterium
AGGGAAAACATGCCCGTGTGGGCGAAGGTGTTGAGCACCCGACGCCCGGCCCAGTGCGGCTTGAGCCAGGCCCGCGTGTCGCGCATATCGCAGAAGAGACCGACGTCGGCGCCATCCTGGGGGCGCACCCCCACCTTGAGCCCCAGCTCTTCGACCCAAACCGCGCCCTCGGGCGGCGGGCCGTGGAGCTGGCGGACCTCCTCGGGGGCCAGCAGCTCGGCGTCGGCGGAGTGCGGGCGCCAGGAGAGCCACACCCGCTTCGCGGCCTGCTGCTCCAGGATCGCGGCGCAGAGCGGCTCAGCGAGGACCCGCAGCCCCGGCGAGTCCAACACCAGGCTCACCTCGTCGCCCCAGACGTTGACCCGAATGCCGGGCAGGTCGTCGCTCTCGCCATGAACCCAGCGCCAGGCCGTGGTTTGGGGCGGCAGCGGCCGCCGGGCCCGAGCGAGGCGCAGGCGCTCCCGCAGCAGCTCGCCGTCGATGGGCCCAACGTCGCGCCGGAAGCGCCGCACCGCCACGCGCCCCTCGTCCCAGAGCCCCACGCCGAGCACAGCGCCCTTGCGGCTGCGCAGGTGGACGAGCTGCCCGGGCTGCGGGCTGCTGCTCTTCGCCTCGATCTCGTCGGCGTAGACCCAGGGGAAGCCCTTGCCCAGCCACTCTTCGGAGTAGCCGTTCACCGTCAGGGTGGGGGGGGAACCTTCCTCTCGGGCCGCCTGTGCTCTCGGGCCCCTTCCGCGGTACTCTCCCGCCATGCAACCACCGTTGTTCATGCCCGGAAGCACCGGTCTTCAGACCGAGGTCTACCAGCTCGTTCAGTCGGCTGTGTACCACGCCGACGGGCTCTGGGGCGAGGCCACCTTCGACCTCTATGTGAAGGACCTGCCCGCCGACTGGGGCTACCTCATCGCCGCCGGCATCGATCCGGCCGTCGACGCCGTGCTCGCCCTGCGCTTCTCCGAGGCCGAGCTGCGCTGGCTCGCCGATCAGCCCGCCTTCTCGCGGGTCAACCGCACCTTCATCGAGAGCCTCGGCCACCTGCGCTTCACCGGCGACATCCTCGCCGTGCCCGAAGGCACGGTGGTCTTTCCCGGCGAGCCGATCCTGCGGGTCACCGCACCGCTGCCCCAGGTTGGCCTCGTCGAGGCGCGCCTCGTGCAGCTCCTCACCCTCACCAGCGGCGTCGCCACCCGGGCCACCCGCCTCGTCGCCGCCGCCCAAGGCCGGCCCATCCTCGACTTTGGCACCCGCCGCTGCGCCGGCGCCGAGGCCGCCTTTCACGCCGCCCGCGGCGCCTGGATCGGCGGGGCCACCGCCACCACCAACGCCCTGGCGTCGAGCGTGCTCGGCCTGCCGGCCTGGCATGTCATGTCCGACGCCATGCTCGCCGCCTACGATGAGCCCCGCGCCGCCTACGAGGCCTTCTACCAGTACTTTCCCGACGCCACCCACGTGAACCTGCCCGGCGACGACCCCAACGACGGGGTCGCCGCGCTGCGGGCCCTCCCCCGCGTCCACACCGTTCGCCTCGACCACCGCGAGCTCGGCCCGGCCGCCCAGAGCCTGCGCCGCTCCCTCGACCGCTACGGCCTCAAGACCACCCGCATCCTCGGCAGCGGCAGCCTCGACGAGCACCGAATCGCCGAGCTGCTGCGCGCGGGCGCCCCCATCGACCTCTTCGGCGTCGGCTCGGCCCTGGCGGCGGGCGGCGATCAGGCCCGGCCCAACCTCTCGTACCGCATCGCCGAGTTGGTTCGGGGCTACGAGCCCTCCCCGGTCACCAGCACCTGGTCGGCCCCCTGGCCCGGCCGCAAGCAGCTCTACCGCTTCGCCCACCACGACGAGTTGGGGCTGGAGACCGAGGCCCCCGCCCAGGCCCTGCGCGGCGGCGAGGCCCTGCTGCGCCCCGTTGTGACCGAGGGCCAGCGTGTTGTGGCGCCCGAGTCGCTGACGGCGGCCCGCGAGCGGGTCGCCCGCGGCCTCAACGCCCTGCCCGGCGCCACGCGCAGCCTGCGCGCCCCCTCCGCCCGCACCGTGCGGATCACCGACGCCCTCCGCGAGATGGCCCTGCGCCGCTGAGCGTCTGGCTAGCCCACCGGCTCGCGCACCGCGATGGCCGTGGTGCTCACGATGATGAGGTCGCCCGGCGCGATGATGCGCTCGGCCACCACCTGTTCGAGGCCGCCCTTCGACCACACATAGGTCGGGCAGCGCTCATGCAGGTTGCGGAGGACCGTCGGCCCGTTCACCGCTGGGATGACCACGCACTGCCGCCGCCCGGCCAGCACCCGGTCGAGGGTGAAGCCGTTCTCGCGGGCCCGCGCCGCCCGCACGCCCACACACCAGCGCAGGTTCTCCTGGCCCCGGCGGTCCGGCAGGCTGAGGCCGGGAAAGTTGGGGTCGCGGCCGATCTCAGCCACCTGCCCGGGCCCCACGCCGAGGCGGCTCACCGCGTCGGCCAGCAGCACCCCCAGGTAGATGCGCCCCTGCAGCGTGCGGTAGGTGATGAGCCCCGCGCCCAGCAGCAGGGAGTCTCGATCGTGGAGGGTGACCGTGGCACCAGCGCCGAGCTGACGCCCATTGTAGAGGATGCCCGGCGAGAGGGTGTGGAAGGAGACCGCGTCCTGGCTGACCTCGACCCGGGCGATCGCCGCGTCGCTCTTGTGGACCCAGCGCAGGTCAGGCAGCAGATCGTAGGAGTAGGCCGCCACCACCTCGCTCATCGGCACTGCCGGCAAGGCCAGGCCCGCCGAGATCAGCTCCACCGAGACCGAGGCGTCGCCGTCGATGATGATGGTGTCGGTGCCTTGTTGGCGCACCGTGGGCACCGACTCGCGGATCGCCCGATCCACCGCGGCGGGCGTGCCGATCACGAGGCCCCGGCCCGCCTTCAGCCACTCCAGCCGATCGCTCGGCGCGATGCGGTAGGTCGACAGCCACAGGCTGCCCGGGTCCACCACCGGCAGGCGATCGACGACGTCGCGGAGCTGCGGGCTCCCAGGCGTGAAGCCCTCCAGCAGGAGCACCACCTGCGGCGAGAGCGGCGGCAAAGGATCCCCGCGCTGCAGGCGCACGAGGCGGTTGCCCCGGGCCGCGTCGGCCACCACCTGCGGCAGAAAGGCCCGATCGGAGGGCACCGCCCGGGAGACCTCGACCTCACCGGCGATGCCCTTGAGCGCGAGCGACGCCACTGGCTCCCAGGCCACCTCGGACTGGTTCATGCAGTGCAGGGTGCCCGGCGAGAGCCAGACCTCCGACTCCGGCGTGCGGGCGATCAGCCGCGCCGCGAGGTTGACCGCCTCGCCGAAGGCGTCGCCGTCGATCTCTTCGACGTCGCCGGTCGCCATCGCGGCGCGAATGTGGTGCTTGGTCATCAGCGGGATGGTCTCGACCAGCTCCACCCCCGCCCGCACCGCGTCGGTGGCGGCCGGAAAGAGCGCCATGTAGGAGTCGCCCAGGTTCTTCACGATGCGCCCGCC
>JBEIQK010000179.1:0-9819 GCA_040376505.1 Alphaproteobacteria bacterium
AGCGCCACCGCCACCCGGGCGTAGCCGGCGGGCGCGCTCATCGGGGCTGGGGCCTCAACGCGGGGGCATCGCGGCGAGCAGATCGTAGAGACCCTGGCGCAGATCGGGGCGCTGGGCGGCGTAATGCAGCGTGGCTTCGAGCAGGCCGAGCACATTGCCGGTGTCAAAGCGGCGGCCCTGCATTGTCACGCCCGTCACGCTGCCGAGGCCGGCCAGCACGGCGAGGGCGTCGGTGAGCTGCACCTCGCCCCCCTTGCCGCGGGGTGTGCGGGCCAGGATGTCGAAGATGGCGGAGGGCAGCACATAGCGGCCGACGATGGCCTGGGTGCTGGGGGCCTCTTCGGGGCTCGGCTTTTCGATCATCGCGCGCACGGCCATGCGGCCCGGCGCCAGCCACGGCCCGTCGCAGATGCCGTAGCGCGAGGTGTGGGCCCGCGGCACATCGAGGAGGCCGACCACGGCGCCGCCGGTCTCGGCATGAACGGCGGTGAGTTGGGCGATGGCGGGTGGATCGGAGTCCATGATGTCATCGCCGAGCAGCACGGCGAAGTCGCGGTCGCCGACGGCGTGGCGGGCGGTGAGCACGGCGTGGCCGAGGCCGAGGGCCTCGCCCTGGCGCACCGTGACCACCTGGGCCATGCGCGCCACCTCGCGCACCGTGGCCAGGAGCTCGCGCTTGCCATTCTGTTCGAGGTTCTGTTCGAGGGCGGGCGAGCGGTCGAAGTAGTCGACCAGGGCGTCTTTGCCGCGGGCGGTGACAAAGACGATCTGATCGAGGCCTGCCGCGACGGCCTCGGCCACGACGTACTCAATGCAGGGCCGGTCCACGATCGGCAGCATCTCTTTGGGCACGGCCTTGGTGACCGGCAGGAAGCGAGTGCCCAGGCCCGCGACAGGGATGACGGCCGTGCGAACCATGGGAGAGCCCTCCACCTAAAAGCTGCGACTGCGGCGCTCGAGCTGCTCGGCTTCGGTCTTGCAGTCGATGCAGTGGGCGGCGACCGGACGGGCGAGAAGGCGCTTCTCGGAGATATCCTGCCCACAGATCACGCAAAACCCGTATTCGCCGGCCTCGATGCGGTCGAGCGCCTCTTTGATCTTGCGGATTAGCACGCGCTCGCGGTCGCGAATGCGGAGCTGGAAGTCGCGGTTGGACTCCATCGTGGCGATGTCGAGGGCGTCGGCGAGGCTCTCTTTCTCGGTGTCGGTGATCTCGCCCAGCGTGGCGCCGGCCTCGACCAGGAGGGTGGTGAGCTGCTCGGCGAGCAGCTTGCGGAATTCCTCAATCTTCTCTGGTTCCATCGCGAAAACTCCAAGGTGGCGCAAGCAGGGAGGGCGGTGGCTGGCAGGGGAGGCTGATCGGTCAGGCCGCAGGCTCCCGGTCTCCATCAGGGCGACGTGGACGGTCTACCTCAGGAAAGCGCGCCGGGTTTAGCCCCGGGCAAGGGCGCCCGCAATGGGATTCCCCTCTTGTCACGCGGAGTGCACGGCGGGCGGCGGCGGCCCAGCGCGATAGGCGGGGCGGACGGTGTCCGCAACTCTCGGTGTTGGCGGCTGCACGGTACTCTGCGAGGATCTTCCCCATGTCCGCACTCCTGCTGATGGCCTGGATGGGCGGCGTACACGCCGCAGAGCAGGAGGGCCTCTTTGCCACCGAGGTGGGGGCGGGCGGCGTCAGTCGGGCCGCCACCCAAGGCCTCGCCGCGATCCTCACGGCCCCCTCGGTGCTGGCGCTGCAGCCTCGCTACGACTTCGCCGTGGGCGCGCGGCTTGGGCCCATGGACGAGCGCATCCTGCAAGGCGCAGCGATGGACTCCACCACCGGGCCGGTGGCCCTCGGCCTGCTCTACAGCCGCAGCACGGCGACCCCGCCCACCACGGTCGACCAGCTCCCCGGCTTCACGCGGGTGGGCGAGGATCTGAGCAACCCGCGCACCCGCACCCTCGTGGCCGGCGGGCTGGCCACGGCGCTCGGCGATGATGTCGCGGGCGTCGGGGTCAACGTCTCCTACTTTCACGAGGAGACCCGCTTTGGCGGGGTGGTGGGCGCCGTCAACGCCGGGGCCTCCTTCTCGGGCAGCTTCGCCGAGAAGGCGATCCTCACGGTCTCAGGCGAGAACCTGCTCCCCGACAACTTGGACTGGTCGCAGCGGCGGGTGTCGGGGGCGGCGCGCTACCAGCCGGCGCCGGCCTTCGGCCTGGAGGTCGACCTCATCGGCGAGCTCGACGCGCCCGGAGATTCGCCGGTGCTCTCCTACGCGGTGGGCGCCGACGGCACCATCGCCGAGCGGGTGCCCCTGCGGGCGGGCTTTTCCTGGGATGGCCTCACCCGCGAGAACCGGCTCACGGGCGGCGCGGGCATCGGCAAGGAGACCTTCTTCCTCGAGTATGGCGTGGCGGCCCCCCTGCAGTCCGGCGGCGTGAGCGATCTGTGGCACGCGCTCTGTTTGCGCATCTCCTTCTCCTAGCCGCCTGCGGCGTCGATCCCGCGGTGGAGGACGCCCGGCGCTATCGGGCGGCCCTGCTGCGCCCCGAGGATGCCGAAGCCTGCGCGCGGATCGAGGGGGCAGCCCTGCGTGGGGAGTGCGAGGCTCTGGCCCATGGCGCCCGCGCTGCGACCGATCCAGCGGCGGCCGAGGCCGGCTGCGCGGCGATGGCGCCGGGGCCCTGGCGGGACGAGTGCTTCTTCTTGCTGGCTGACACCGTGGGTGCCCATGACGCCGAGGCCCAGCGCCTCTGCGCCGAGGCTGGGCGCTACCGCAGCCAGTGTGCTGGTCATGCCCTCTCTCGGGCGGTCGCCGGCGATCTGGCGGCCTTGGAGGCCGTTGGGGGTCAGGAGACCCTGCGGCGGGTGGAGGCGGTGGTGGTGGCCCAGATCGGCGCGGCGGGCGCGTCTTCCCGGGCCGAGGGGCTCGTCGTCGCCGCCCTCGCCCGGCGTTCGCCCGAGGCGCCCTTCGCCCGGGCCTGGTGCAGCGATCTGCCCGACTCCACCTGCGCCGCCGCCTATGAGGAGCGGGTGCGCGAGGCCGCCCGCGTCGCCTACCCAGGGGAGGCCGAGGGGTGGCGGGCCGCCTGCGCCAGCACCGTGAGCGCCGCCCGCGCCGCCCAGGTGGGCCTGCCCGCCTACGAAGAAGACGCCGCCGCCCTCGCCATCGGGGTCTGGCAGCGCCTGTGTCGCCGCTGAGGGGGGATGGGCGTTAGGGCCACCTCCCACGGGTTGATGCCTACTGCGGGTGAACAATGAAGATCGTTCGGTTCCTGGTGCAAGGCTACAAGAACCTGAAGTCTCCGCTGGTTCTTGACGACCTGCCCGACATTGTGATCGTACACGGCGACAACAATGTGGGAAAGTCCAATCTATTGGAGGCTTTGTCCCTGGCCTTTCGGCTACTCAATCTGACCGACAAGGACAACCGGCTGCCGTTTGTGAGGGAAGCGATGGTCAGCGCGGAGGCCTTTCGGGACCAAACCGGGCTCGCTGCCATGGAGATCTTCACGTTGGGTAGCCCTGCGCCGATCCGAATCGAGTTGGACCTGGCTATCCGGGCTGATGAGCTCGATGCAGCTGGCATCTACGAGGTGGAGGACACTGCGCGGGTGTCGATTCACCTCCGGCTCTCCCCCGCGCCCGGGGGTGTGTCCTGGAAGATCGATCGCTTTTTGTTTGGCGAACGTGACGACGCCACCGCAGCTCCCGACAGTGAAATGGGCTCTCGGCTTCGTAAGTACGCCCTATTCCTCACCAAAAACTTCATCGTCGGGGGCAGGGCGCTTGGGCTACGGTTCAACCTGCTCAACGTCCATCGGCAGCTTCTCAACCAGCAAGAGGCGCCAAGCGATCGACAGATCGTCGCCGATGAGCTGGCGCTCCAGCTCTACGACGCCAAGGAGTCGCTCGAACCAGCCCACCACGCCCGCTGGCTGTTGTTTTCAGACCTCGTGTCACGATTCGCTGACCTCATCGGTCCCGGGGAGATCGTCGCTACCTACGATCGCGCCTCCGGCCGGGCGCGTTTGGCGGTGCAGGCTGGCGGCCAGCGGATGGCGGTTCACTTGCTGGGGAGCGGCGTGCAGCAGATCATCGGCCTCTTCGGCCAGATCGTGATGAGCGGCGCCTCCCTGCTGGCGGTGGAAGAGCCCGAGCTCAACCTGCGCTACACCCACCAGCATCGTCTGCGCGCCCTGCTGCAGGAGATTGTAGACGATGGACGCGGCCCAACACAGCTC
Organism: Alphaproteobacteria bacterium; assembly: GCA_040376505.1. Taxonomy (GTDB): domain Bacteria; phylum Myxococcota_A; class UBA796; order UBA796; family UBA2385; genus JBEIQK01. The sequence goes on from JBEIQK010000179.1 coordinate 4,228, forward strand.
TTCCTGACCAGCCACTCTGCGGCCTTCGAGGGACAATCGCCATTTTATGGCATGACCGCTGCGCCAGAAGGTCCCCAGGTCCATCGGTATCCGCCGGACCTCGCCGCCCGCTTTACGGGCCAGGACGCGGGGGCTGCGCCATCGACCGAGGGTGCGCCGCTGTCCTATGTCTCCACCGAGGGGATCGTGCGGGTGCCGCCGACGGTGCTCCTGCAGATGGGCCTCGCCAGGGGCGGCGGGGTGGTCTTTTGTCCCGCGGGGGATGGGCGGGCGGAGATGTGGTCGAACCCGGCCTGGCTCGCCCAGTTCGGCGAGGAGTGAAGGCGTGGACGCCGCCGAACTGGCCGTGGGGCTCCGCGGAGGCGCGGTGGTGGCCCTCGACTCCAACGTGGTCTACGGGCGCCGCCTGCTCCATCTGGCCGACGCGGTGAACCGCCTGCGCGATGGGCCCCTTCGGCTGTCGATTCAGCTGGTGATTCCGGCGCTGGTGCACGCCGAGCACCTCGCCCAGGAGCGGCGAAGGATGCCTGACTTCGACCCGGCCAAAGTGCGCGCGGCGCTCACTTCCAAGGGCTTTGGGGTCGATGGGCCTCACCACATCGTCGCCTTCGGGGAGGAGGACGCGGAGGGCTATGGCGCATGGAGCCAAGGCTTGTTCCCAACCCGGGCCGCGTGGGAGGAAGCCAAGCGGCGACGGTGCTTCGAGATGCTGGGCCTGCCGCCGGCAGCGTCGAACCCACGCTGTTCGGCCACCGTGGACTGGTTCATCGCGGCCCAGGCCGAAGCCCGCGGTTGGTGGCTGGTCACCGATGACGCGGGCCCAGAGTTTCAAGAGCTGCGACGGCGCTGCTCCCTGGGCACCCTGATGGCGGCGCTCGAAGCGCTGGAGAGGCCGCTCTAACGGGCGGCGCCCGCGGCAAGGGCGGCCTCTTCGGCGTCGGCGCGGCCGGAGTCGCGGAGCAGGCGCTTGACGAGCTGCATCGCGTTCTCCATCGAGTGGTCCATGTTGTTGTACCAGAAGAGCCCGGTGCGGCCGGCCAGGCGCAGGTTGGAGAACTGGCCCAGCGCGGCGCGCGCCCGCTCGAGCTCGCCCGAGTAGTCCTTCTGGTAGATCGGGTAGCTCTCGGCGATGCGCTCCACGCGCACGTCGATGACGTTGCGGCGGTTCTTGATGAGCCCCACCTTCATCAGGTCGTCGATGACCCAGTCGGTGAGCCGCTCGCCGTGCTTCCAACGCGCGTCGCCCACCATGCTGGTGACCTCGCAGCAGTAGCCGGTGGTGCCGGCCGGCGCGGTGTCGGGCGAGAAGAAGCGCGGAACGCTGACCCGGTTGATCAGCAGGTCGGTGGCGCCGTAGTAGCACCACTGGTAGTCGCGTGGACAGTCCTCTTTGACCATCACGTTGAAGAGCAGCAGACCGAGGTAATCGAGCTTGGGAATCGGGAGCTCGAGCTGCTTCGCCGCAAGCGTGATCGGCGCCGTCCAGATGACCATGCTCGGCGTGAAGCGCTCGTTGCCGGCCTGGACGGAGGTGACCCGGCCGTTTGCGCCCTCCATCACCGCACCCGTGCCGGTGATGATGCGGCCGCCCAGGGCGCGGATGCGGTCGGCGACCTGATCCCAGGCCTCCCACATCCCGCCCTTGGGGTACAAGAAGCTCTGGGACTTCTTGTTGAACTGCATCATCGTGCTCTTCAGCAGCTGGAAGAGGTTCTGCATCTCGGCCTTGTCATCGATGATGGCCCGGTTGATGCCGACCTTGGCCCAGTCGCTGTGGGTCTCGCGCGGGTGGATGCCCAGGAACTTGATCGAGTAGCCCTCGAAGAAGTTCTTGTAGAGCGTAGGCCCGTACTGCCGCAGGATGTAGTTCTCGAAGTTGTCGCCCTCGTAGGTCTTGTAGCCATTGACCGCGAGGTCGACGAAGGCCTTGCCGGCCAGAGCCGGCGGGAGCTGCACGAGGTTCTGGGGCTTGATCGGCCAGTCGTAGTAGCTGCCCTCGAAGAAGACCTCGCTCTTACGCGGGAAGAAGGTGGTGCCGCGCTCGAGCACCCGCTCCAGGTAGGCCTTGATGTTGGGGTTGCCCGTGTCAAAGCGGTGGGGGCCACAGTCAAAGACGAAGGTGTCGTCATAGACGAAGGAGCGGGCGAGGCCGCCGATGTCATCGAGCTTCTCGATGACCACCACCTGCACCCCCGCTTCAGCGAGGAGATGAGCCGAGACGAGGCCGGCGACGCCGGCGCCCACGATGACCACGGGGCCGGAGAAGACCGAGGTCTGCTCAGTGCCCGCGGCGCCCATGGCATCCACGAGCTGATCGTCAATCAAGCTGGACAAGGCCGCTTCCTTTGCTGGGCCTCCCTTCTACCACAGCGTAGGCCAATGGCCATCGGGGGCTCTACCCCCCGGAAGCCGCGGGTTAGCCACCGGGGCCGCGCCTTCGCTCCCTCCTGGACCCAAAGGCGCCCGGAGCCCGAGATGAACGACACCGCCGCCGCCCCGCCTCGCCTCGGCGCCCGCCGCCCGCCCGACGCGCGCCTGCTCCAGATCGCCGCCGAGGCCCGCGGGCGCTTCCTCGCCGCCCTGGGCACCGACGCCGCCCTGATCTTCGGCGCCAGCAAGGCCCTGCGCAACGGCGATGCCGAGCACCGCTTTCGCCAGAACAGCGATGTGCTCTACCTCTCCGCCTGGTCCGATCCCGACTGCGCCATCCTGCTGCGCCCCGGATCGCCGGCCCCCTTCGTGCTGTTCGTCGCCGCCCGCGACGCCGCCACCGAGGTCTGGGAGGGCCGTCGCTACGGGGTGGAGGGCGCCAAGGCGCTCTTTGGCGCCGACGAGGCCTACGCCTTCGACGCGATCAGCAAGCACCTGCCCGATCTGCTCCAGGGCTACCGCACCCTGCACTACCGCTTCGCCGAAGACGCTGATCGCGACCGCCTCCTCGCCGGGGCGATCGCCAAGGCGCGCAAGCCCGCTCGCCGCGCTGGGCTGCACCTGCCCGACGCCTTCATCGATCCGGCCCGCCTGCTGCACGAGCTGCGCCTCTTCAAGAGCCCCCTGGAGCTCGACGTGATGCGCGCCGCCGCCGCCGTAACCGCCGAGGCCCACGGTCTTGCGATGCGCGCCACGGCGCCGGGGGGCAACGAGTGTGAGATCGAGGCGGTGATCGACGGCACCTTCCGCCGGCGCGGCGGCAGCCCCGGCTACACCACCATCGTCGGCGGCGGCGACAACGCCGCGATCCTCCACTACATCGCCAACGACTGCCCCCTGGTCGACGGCGACCTGCTCTGTGTAGACGCCGGCTGCGAGCTGCAGGGCTACACCGCCGACGTCACCCGCACCTGGCCGGTGAATGGCCGCTTCACCGCCGATCAGGCCGCGCTCTACCAGCTCGTGCTCGACACCGAGGAGGCCGCCATCGCGCAGGTGCGGCCGGGGGTCACCTGGAAGCAGGTCTCCGATGCCGCCATCCGCCAGCTCACCGAGGGCCTCGTGCGGCTCGGCTTCTTCGAGGGTGACCCGGGTGACAGCACCCTCGTCGACACCCTCATCCAGGAGGAGAAGTACAAGCGCTGGTACATGCACGGGCTCGGGCACTGGCTCGGCCTCGACGTCCACGACGCCGGCGTCTACATCCAAGACGGCGGGGCGCGGCCCTTCGAGCCGGGCATGGTCACCACCATCGAGCCCGGCCTCTACGTGCCGCTCGACGATGAGCAGGCCCCGGCGCGCTTTCGCGGCATGGGCATCCGCATCGAAGACGATGTGCTCGTGACCGCCGGCGATCCCGAGGTGCTCACCGCGGCGATCCCCAAGAGCATCGAGGCGGTCGAAGCCTGGATGGCGGGGCGGTCATGAGGGTCTGGGTCGGAGACGTCGGCGGCACACACAGCCGCTACGCCCTCTTTGAGCAGGGCGCCTTGTTGGCGATCCGCCGCTGGCCCACCGCCAGCACCCCCAACCTCGCCGCCGCCTGGGCGCGCTGGCAGGCGGAGGGCGGGCAGAGCGCCGATGCTGCCGTCATCGCCGTCGCCGGCCCGGTGATCGAGGGGTCGGTGAACCTCACCAACGGCGCCTTTGTCGGCGGGCCAGGTGATCTGCCCTTTCCCACGCTCATCGTGAACGATCTGCAGGCCGCCGCTGCGGCCCTGCCGGCCCTCGGGCCCAACGACGCCCTCGATCTGGGCGGCCCGGCGCCGATCGCCGAGGGCCCGGCGGCGGTGATGGGGGTGGGCACCGGTTTGGGCGCGGCCCTCTCGGTTGGGGGGCGGCTGATCCCCGGCGAGGCCGGCCACGCCGACTTCGCGCCCGCCAGCGCCGAGCAGGTCGCCCTGCGCAGCTTTCTGGCCCGACGCGCTTCGGCGGGCCGGGTGACCGTGGAGGATGTCTGCTCGGGGCGCGGCCTCGCGCAGATCCTGCACTTTGTGCGGGCCCGGGTGCCCTTGAGCGCGCCCTTCGCCGAGGCCCTCGACGCCGGCGAAGACGCCGCCGCCCTGGTCTGTCGGGCCTTTGAGGACGATGACGCCGCCGGCATGGCGGCCGATCTCTTCGTGCGCTGCGTGGCGTCGGAGGCGAAGAACATGGCGCTGCGCACCTTGCCGACGGGCGGGCTCTGGCTGGTAGGGGGCATCGCGCCCCGCCTCGCCGCGCGCTTCTGTCACCCGCAGTTTCGCGAAGCCTTCGAAGATGGCGCGCCGATGGGCCATCTGCTCGCTCGCATCCCCGTGCGCCTCGTGGTGTACCCCGAGCCCGGGCTGCTGGGGGCCGGGCGCCTGGGGCAGGGTGGCAGCGGGGCGGGCCCGCATTAGGCCAGAATGTTGTGGGCGGCGCTCGCCCCGCGGAGAGTGTCGATGGCTGGTCCGGACAAGGCGTACAAAAACCTGCAATTCCTCAACAGCGCGGCGGCGCGCCACATCCGCATCCTGTGCGAGTACGAGGAGCCCCGGGCCCGCTTCCGCGAGCACAACATCCGCAACACCATCGTCTTCTTCGGCTCCGCCCGCTCCCGGCCGGTGGCGCAGTGCGAGATGGAGCTGGAAGACGCCCGTCGGGCCCACGCCCTGGGCACCACCGAAGACGAGCTCCGTCGCTTTGGGCACCAGCTCAAGATGGCCGAGCGGCGCATGCGCCTGTCGCAGTTCTACGAGAAGGGCCGCGAATTGGCCGCCCGCCTCGCCGCCTGGGACCTCAACCGCGAGGCCCGTCGGCGCTACTTCGTCTGTACCGGCGGCGGCCCGGGCATGATGGAGGCCGCCAACCGCGGCGCCTCCGATGTCGTCGGGGCCCGCAACGTCGGGCTCGGCATCTCGCTGCCCTTCGAAGAGAAGCTCAACCCCTATGTCACGCCGGAATTGGGCTTTGAGTTCCACTACTTCTTCATGCGCAAGTACTGGTTTATGTACCTGTGCAAGGCGCTGATCCTGATGCCGGGCGGCTTTGGCACGATGGACGAGCTCTTCGAGAGCCTCACCCTGCGCCAGACCGCCAAGATCAAGTCGCCGCTGCCCACCGTGCTCTTTGGTGGGGAGTTCTGGAAGTTCATCCTCGACTTCCAGGCGATGGTGGACTGGGGCGTGATCAGCGAGTGCGACC
>JBEIQK010000217.1:0-8895 GCA_040376505.1 Alphaproteobacteria bacterium
CGCGCCTCGCCGTCGCGCAGGGCCAGCACCGAATCGGGGGTGGGCGACAGGTACAGATCGCCCGCGGCGCCGGCCCAGGCAGCGGCGACGGAGAGGCCGGTGGGCTGGTCGACGGCGTCGGCGAAGGGGCGCCAGATCCAGGCCGCATCGCCCCGTCGCACCAGCATGCGGGGCGCGGGCGGGGTGGACAGACGCCAGGGGGCCGGGCCCGCTGCAGGCTTGACGGGGAGCGAGACGCGGTCGAGGGGCTGCCCCGGCGCCCAACGCATCAAGGCGGGCGGATCGGCGCCCGCGACCGCGGCGAGGAAGCCGAAGGAGTCGACATGGACGGCGTCGTCGAGGCGGAGGGGGATCGGCTGGCGGGAGGGGAGGACGGTCTGCGGCGCCGGCCAGACCGAAACGCCCCCCTCGGCGGTGAGGCCGGCCAGCTCGCCGCTGTCGTCGTCGATGTGAACAGAGGCGAGGGCCACCGGCTGGCCACGGCTCCACAGGCGAGGGCTGCCGCCGGGGTGCTGGGCCAGGGCCACGCCCTGGTCGGCGGAGAGGGTGAGGAGGCGGGCCTCGGTGACCTCGATGGGGACGTGGGTGGGCTCCAAGGGGTAGTCGAGGAGCAGGCGCGGCAGCCCCTCAACGAGGCCCCAGACCTCGGCGGTCTGGTCGTTGCTCCAGACAAAGACCTCGCCGGTGGGGCTGAGGCGGAGGGCCTCCCCGCGGTGGGCGCGCGGGACCGGCAGGGGCGGGCCGACGGGCGGCTTCCACCACAGAAGGTCGGCGCCTTCTGTCCACAGCAGCGAGAGGCCCTGCTCGGAGATCTGCATCGCCTGCAGCACGCCGGGGAGCGGCCCGATCCAGCGGGCCGGCTCGGCGAAGCCCCAGGGGTCGTGGCGCTCCACCACAAAGCCCTCCGGCGTGGGCAGGGCGGCCACCACGGCGCCCTCCCAAAAGGCGAGGTCGAGGGGCGGGCGGGTGAAGGGCTGGCGGCGGCCCAGCCAGGGGCTCCAGAGGAAGGTGCCGCGGGAGAGGAGCCAGCGGTCGTTGGCTTCGTCGATGAGCAGGCGATCGACGCCGGCGAACTGCAAGGCCTCGGGGATCGGCCACAGCTCGGCGGCCGAGGAGGTGTCGACCGTCCAGCGCTCCACGACCTCGTGGGTGGTGACGTACAGATCGAACTTCTGATCGGCGAGGCGCAGGTCGCGCACTTCACCGCGCAGGATGCCGCGGGTGATCGCCGCGCGCGGGCGCAGCAGGGCGTCGAGGGCCTGGCCCATCCAGCCCACCGCCTCGTCGGGGCGCCGCACCTCGCGCAGGAGGGTGGCCCGCAGGGGGTTGCCGGGGTCGAGGAGGCTGGCGCGGGCCACCCGGGCCTCGTCGGCGGCGCGGACCCCGCTCTCGCGGGCGTCCTGGGCCAGCCAGATCACGGCGATGGCGCCGAGCGCGGTGATGGCGGCCAGGGCCACGGCGAGGCGGGTGGTGCGGCGGGCCCGTTTGGCCTCGTTCTGGGCGGCCTCGAGGCGGGCCTGCTGGGCGGCCTCGGCGGCGGCGGCTTCGGCGGCGTCGGCGTCGGCGCAGGCAACCAGATAGCGCTGCTCCACCGGATCCGGGTGTAGCAGCCCGGCGGCCAGGGTGGGGGCCAGAGCCTCAGCGCGGCGACCGCGGTGCTCCAGGTAGGTGGGGTGCTCGCCCTGGCGCGACCAGTCCAGCGCCGAGCGGCGCAGCTCTTCGGCGATGACGAGGGCCTCGCGATCATCGTTGATCCACTGTCGCAAGCGCGGCCACCGGCGGATCAGCGCCTCGTGGGCCACCTCCAGGGTCTCCTGGCCGCCCTCGCCGGTGGCGGCCACCAGGAGTCGCAGCTCGACGAGGCGATCGAGGAGGGCGGTGACGGTGGCCTGCTCGGCGTCGGTGGGCAGCAGGTCGACCCGGGCGGCGCGCCGACGGGTGTCCTGCTCGCCGGCGCTTTGGTCGCCCAGGCGGGTGAGGCGCAGGAAGATGCGCCGCAGGTGGGCCTGCTCGGCGGGAGTGGCGAGCTCGAAGAGGGCCTCGGCGCTGCGGGCGATCGAGGCGGAGACGCCGCCGAGGGCGTCGTAGGCGGCGTTGCGCAGCCAGCGACCGCGCCGACGGGCCCACAGCTCGCGCAAGGCGTGCTGGAGCAGGGGCATGGCGCCGGGCTCGGCCTGGAGCTGCTCGACGATGCGCTGGGGCAGGCCGCTGTCGAAGCGAAGGCCCACGGCGCCGGCCTGGGCCTCCATCACCGGGCCGAGCTCGGCGGGGCGCAGGGGGCCGACGAGGGCCTGGTGGGCGCTCATCTCCTGGGCCAGGGCCGGTTCGCTGACGACCCTGCCCCAGAAGTCGGCCCGCATGGTGACGATCACGCGCACGTCTGGGGGGAGGGAGAGCAGCGCCGAAAAGAAGGTGCGGGCGGCCTCGGCGGGGGCCAGGGTGAAGGCCTCTTCGAGCTGATCGACCACCACGAGGCGGGCGCTGGCCGGCCGGCGGAGCAGGGCGCGGTCAGGGGCCTCGCCGGGGGTGAAGGTGTAGACCCCCAGGCCCGGCTCGGCGGCCTTGAGCAGGGGCACCAGCCCGGCCCGCACCACCGAGGACTTGCCGCTGCCCGAGGGGCCCAGCACGGCGAGGAAGGGGTGCGACCGCAGGCGGGCGGCCAGGGCGGTGACCAGCTCGCCACGGCCGAAGAAGAAGCGGGCCTGCCCCTCATCGAAGGCGTGCAGCCCCAGGAAGGGGCAGCAGACCTCGTAGGGCGGCAGGGGGGCGCCGGTGGCCAGGGCGGGAAAGCGCATCTCCAGCACCTCCTCGCAGAGGGCCTCGATTTGGGCGCGGCCAAGGTCGGTGGCGGCGTCGGCCCGCAGCGCGGCCAGCTCGGCGCTGGCGGTGGGGGCGCGGTCGGGCAGGGCGCGGGCCAGGCGCTCGATGCCGTCGCGGCGCTCCTCTTCGGTGAGGCTGCCCTCCTCGACCACCCCGAAGAGGGGCCCGGCGCCGGGCCGCGACCAGAGCCCCGGCACGCTGAGGTCGGGGCGGTCGGAGAGGGCGGCCAGGGCGTCGGAGAGGGCCTGGCCAGCGTCTCCGTGGTCGAGCAGGCGCTGGTAGAAGCCGCGGTGCAGGGCCAGGGCGGTGGCCACGGTGACCTTGTCGGCCATCGCCACCACCTGACCCACCCCGGCCTCGGCGATCAGCCGCTCGGCGAGGTTTCCGTAGGCCCGGTCGGCGCCGGCCACCGCCGACTCGCAGGCGGTGAGGAAGACCAGCGAGGGCCGGGTCGGCAGGGCGGCGAGGCGCTCCACGAGTGTGCGTCCGCGCAGGGGGGCGGCGCTGCCCTGGGGGCCGCTCAGGTAGAGGGCGGCGTCGCCGTCGCGGGGCAGGTGCCGGCCGTGGGCGATGATGTGCAGCAGCGTGGGCTCCTCGGCGGCGAGCCGCTCAAAGAGGGCCTCGGGGCTGGGGGCCTGGGGGCCGCCCTCGCAGAGCACCGTGACGGGCAGCCCTTCGAGGGCGCCCACCACGCTGCGCAGGGCCGCCTCGGTGTCGAAGGGCTCCAGGGCGTAGTCGGCGAGGCCGGGCGGTCCGGCGACCAGCACCAGGGCCCGCTGGCGGCTGCGGCTGCGGGCGCGCGGCGGCACATAGAGGGCCGAGGGCACGGTGCGGCGCAGGTGAATGCGTGGGTGGCTGCACAGGGGGCGCCATTGACCGTCGATCGGCGCGGTGACGCGATCCCAGCGGCGGGCCCTCAGCCCAGGAACCTCCACCTGAAGGTGCAGCGCGGTGGTGCCCTGGGCCAGGGCCTGGGTGAGCAGATCGGCGATCGGCGGGCTGAAGAGGGCGAGCCCCAGGCTGGCGTCGGCTTCGTCCAGGGCGCCCAGGGGCGCGCTCCGCTCGATTCGGCCGCCGGGCTGCACGAGGCTGGCCCGCACTGTGACGCCGCCGTCGGGGCTCTCGTGAAGGACCAGGCTGAGCAGCACAGGGAGCCTCGACGCCGCGCTGGGGCCGAGGTGGCCGCGCGAGGCGGGGAGATTGTACCGCTGATGGCGCGGTGCGGGGCGCTTGTCGCGGGGTGGAGGCCGAATCTGGCCCGCCGGGCGGTGGACAGTCCGGCCGGGCGTCGACGCCGCCGGGCCGCGGGGTGTAGGCTCGTGCCGATGTCGCCCCGCCTCCTCCTCCTTCTGCTCCTGGGCTGCGCCCGCGAAGACGCCGCCGCCGTGAAGGGCCCCGCCGGCCCGGTGATCGCCCCGGACTCTGCGGCGCCGCCCGACCACTCCGACGGCTCCGATTCGTTGAGAGACAGCGCGCCGCCGGCCGACACGGGGCTGGTCTGGAGCGGTGACCTCGCGCCCTACGGTGGCTGTGAGCCTGGCGATCCGCCCGCGCGTCTGCTCTCGGAGCTGGCCCCAACCGGGCCGGTGACGGCGGGCGGGGTGGTCTCGGGGGAGGTGGTCTTCGCCAATTGTGAGGGCGCCACCTGGGTCGCCGCCACCACCGAAGACGCCGCCACCGGGGTCAAGCTGGCGCCGGTGAGCGAGACGGTCATGGGCCAGTGGAGCCGCCCGCGGGTGCGGCTGCCGGCCGACGTGCCCCCCGGGTACGCGGTGCGGGTTCGCTGGGAGGCCACAGCGCCGCTCACCAACGGCCTGCAGGGCTGGCAGTGGCAGCTCGTCGACGAGTGGGTGCGCTGGATCGAGTCGCCCACGCCGCGTCATGCCATCGAAGTGAGCGGCGGCTACGGCCCCTTCACCGTTCATCCGCGCGAGGATTGGGAGGAGTCGGCCTACCCGGTGGACGGGCCCGACATGGACCTGCGCGATCTGGAGTACATCACCCTGCACTACAATGGCGTCGCCGCTGATCTTGACGGCGACGACGATGTGTACACCGATGATGACACCGTCGAAGACCTGCGCAACACCCAGACGTACACGCTCGGATCGACGGGGTACTCGTCAGGCTACAACGTGGAGATCGCACCCGACGGCGACGAGTGGGAGATTCGCGGCTACGACATCCGCAACGCCGCCAGCGGCTGCGTGGAGGTGAATCAGCCGGGCTTCACCCTCCGGATCTCCACCGCGAGCCCCGAGGCGGCGCCGACCCCGGCCCAGATCGAAGGGGCGCGGGCGGCCATTCTGCGCATCCGCGAGGCGGCGGCGGCGGCCGGCAACCCCAACTTCCTCTACCTGAACGGTCACCGCGATGTGCGCCCGCTCTGCGAGGACGGCGGCGGCACCGCTTGTCCCGGCGAGCCGATCTACGCGCTGCTGCTCGAAGGGCGCTTCGAGCCCTGAGCGGCGTCAGACCTGCCAGAGGCCGTGATCCACGCCGCCTTGTCGGTAGATCGCGCACGGGCCCTCTCCCGGCAGGGGCATCGGCGGCAGGGCCATCACGCCGCCGCGGCCGCCTTGAGGCAGATGTGCTGTGCGGGCGCCGCCAAGGAGCGTCGGCGCCGCCGCCCTCGTTGGGGGGCTGTGGTTCACCGCTGTCGCCGCCTTGACGGTGGTGGGGGTGCATGTGGCGGCCCGCTTCCAAAAGGTGATGACCGGCATCGAGGCGCTGGCCTTGCTGGTGCTGGCGGTGGCGGCCTTCCTCAAGTTCTCCGCCAATCCGGTTCAGTCCTTCGACCTCGCCTGGTTCAGTCCCACCGCCTTCCCCGATCTGGACACCTTTATGGGGGGAATGCTGGTGGCGGTCTTTTACTACTTTGGCTGGGATGTGAGCTCCAACGTGGCCGAAGAGGCGCAGGGAGCCGGCGAGAGCGGCGGCGCCAGCGGGGTCTACGGCATGGTGGGCGTGATGGTGCTCTTTGTCCTCATCCAAACGGCGGTGCAGATGGGCATGACCGCCGAGGCGGTGGCCGAGAACAGCGCGAGCCTGCTGTCGGCCCTGGGCGACGCGGTGCTGCCGCGGCCTTGGGGCACCCTCGCCATCCTGGCGGTGATCCTGTCGACGGTGGGGACGATTGAGACCCAATTGACCCAGTGCGCGCGCTTGCTCTTCTCGATGGGCCGCGATGAGGTGATGCACAAGGGCTTCGCCGAGGTCCACCCGCGCTTTTTGACCCCCTGGCTGGCGGGGGTGATGATCTGGGCCCTGTCGATCCTGCTGCTGGTGGCCAGCACGGCCTCGGAGAGCATCCATGGCGTGATGAGCAGCCTCATCAGCGCCATCGGCGTGATGGTGTCGATTTATTATGGGCTCACGGGCCTCGCCTGTGTCTGGTATTACCGAAAGACCCTCACCCAAAGCGCGGGCAGCCTGGTGATGCGCGGGCTGTGGCCGGGGCTCTCGGCGCTGTTCCTGCTCTTTCTGGGGGCACGGCAGCTCCCCGATTTGGGCACCACGGTGGGGGCGCTCACCCTGGGGACCCTGGCCCTCGGCGGGGTGCCGTTGGTGTACTTTCGCTGGAAGCAGGGGCCGGACTTCTACCGCAGCGCCCTGGAGCACCATCCCGGCGCCCCTTGAGCGCTGGGGTCGGGTTCTCGGCGGCGGGGACTCGAGGGGTCCGCGGGTCCCGCGCGACGCGCCGGTGGATGTCGGCCAGGCGGCCTCGCGGTTAGGGCAGGGTCGCGCTGGCAAACGGCCCGGCGTCGATGCCTGCGCGGCCTCCGATCTCCCTCGGTCTGGCCTGCCTCTGGAGCGCTCCATGCACCTTGTCCTGCTCCTCGTCGTCCTCTTCGGCTGCGCGCGCGTGCGCGTGGTGCCCACGCCCGCCGCCGTCGCCGGCATCCGCCCCGAGGCCGCGCCGGCGCCGCCGCAGGTCGCTCCCAAGGCCCGGGCCGAGGCGATGAACACGGAGTTCTACCGGGGGACGGCCGCCGAAGAGGCCGCGATGTTCGAGGCCTTCTCGGCCGAGATCCAGCGGATTCAGCAAAAGCAGGCCGCCGACCACGATCAGCCGCTGCAGCGGGGCTTTCACGCCAAGTCCCATGCCTGCTTCGCGGGTACGCTGGAGCCCTTGCCCCAGCGCGATCCCCGGGTGCGCTACGGGCTCTACGCCGACGACGCGCCGCATCCGCTGGTGGCCCGCTTCTCCAACGCAGTGGGCTGGAAGCAGAAGGACAAGGCCCTCGACGCCCGGGGAATGGCGGTGAAGATCCTCCAGGTTGAGGGGCTCCGCAGCCTTGACGATGGCCTGACGGTGCAGGATCTCCTGGCCACCAACCACCCCACGCCGGTGGGCGCCCATGCTGAACAGTTCATGGACTTTGCCCGACACAATGCCCAGGGCACGGTCTCGGCCTTCTTCTACGCCCTGAGCCGGCCGCGGCGGGTGGCGCCGGCGGCCCTCGACACCCAGCCGATCCCCAGCATGGTGACGGAGACCTTCTGGGGCGGCGGCGCCTTTCACCTGGGGGCTCACCAGGCCAGCAAATTCCAGCTCGCACCTTGCGCGGGCGTGGCCCCCCATGACCCTCCGCGCAGCACCTCCGACTACTTAGGAGAAGACCTCCGCGCGGCGGCTCGCGCGGGAGAGCTCTGCTACGAGCTCGGCGTGCAGCTTCAAGTCGACCCCAAAAGCACGCCCATTGAGGACGCGGCGGTGGTCTGGTCACCCAAGGACGCGCCGGTGTTGCCGGTGGCGCGGGTGGTCTTTCCCGCCCAGGAGGCCCTCGACCCGGCGGCCTGCGACGCGATGCGCTTCAATCCCTGGCACAGCCTGCAGGCCCACCAGCCGATGGGCCACATCCACCGGGCCCGGCAGTTTGTCTACGCGGCGAGCCAGTCGGGGCGCAGCGCGCCGGCGCCGACTGAGGCGGAGCGGGCGGCGGTGACCCCCTCGGAGGGCACCGCGCCCTGAGGGGGAGGAGGCGACCCGAGCGCGCTCAGTCGACCCGCTGCCCGTCTTCGACGAGGGCGTCGTAGTGGTAGCCAAAGCCGAGGTCGACATCGCTGCGCAGGGTGCCACGAAAGGCGACCCACTCGCCTTCGAGGACGGTCTCGCTGGTCTTTACGGTGAGATCGTGGGTCCCCGCGGCGGCGTCACCGGTGCCGTCCTGCAGGTGGACCCAGGTGGAGCCCACCGCCCGCGGCGCCCGCGCCACCCGCCCGTAGACGAGCACCTCGCTGCCCGCGCGGGCCTGGAGTTGGGCGTAGGCCTCTCCGATGGGTAGGGCGCCCTTCGGCGGCGGGCGGGTGGTCAGTCGCGCGGCGGTCTCGGCGTCGACGATCTGGGCATGATCGATCTCCACCACCAGGTCGGCGCGGGTCTCCCGCTCGGGGATGGGGACATGGCTGCGCGCCGTGCCCTGCCCGAGCAGGATGTGATCGCCGACGACGGCGCCCAGGTCGGGCACCAGAACCCAGGCGACGAGCCCCTCCTGGCGGACCTGGAGGAGCTGGTGCGCCCCGCGGTCTACCACATCCTCAACGGTGGTTGGTGCACGGTTGGCCCATCCGCCGGGCGGCGCGTCGACCGTGGAGGGAGCTCCACAGCCAAAGAGCAGAGACAGCAGCAGGACGAGGCGCATCAGACCACCGAAGAGGGGAGGGGAGGGGATCAGCGCTTGAGGTCGAAGCGGTCGGCCATCATCACCTTGGTCCAAGCGGCGATGAAGTCGGCCTGGAAGCGGGCGGTGTCGTAGGCGTAGACCTCGCAGATGGCGCGCAGCTCGGAGTTCGAGCCGAAGACCAGGTCAACCTCGGTGGCGGTCCAGCGCACCTTGCCGTCGGGCCCGACCCCTTCGAAGGTCCCGTCGCCCTTGGGGGACCAGGTGGTGGACCGGTCCAGCAGGTTGACGAAGAAGTCGTTGGAGAAGGTGCCCGGCTGGTCGGTGAAGACGCCGTGCTTCGCATCGCCGCTGTTGATGTCGAGCACGCGCAGGCCGCCGATCAAGGCCGTCATCTCGGGGGCGGTGAGGCCGAGGAGGGCGGCCTTGTCGATGAGGGCGTCGGACGGCC
>JBEIQK010000716.1:0-3435 GCA_040376505.1 Alphaproteobacteria bacterium
CTCCTTTGCTTGCGCCCGGAGACCGCATGTCACCCCTCTTCTTCGCTGCCCTCCTCGCCCAGGACGCTGATCGCAGCGCGCTCGTCCGCTACCAGGAGGTCACTACGCTGGAATTCCCCGAGCAAGACCTGGTGGGCGAGCTCGTGGGCCCCACCGGCTGCGTGCTTTACGAGCGCAAGCGCGGCGAGTTCGCACCGCTCATCACCCTGCGCCGCGACTTCAACGCCGAGATCGCCGACAGCGCCGCGATCATTGGCGGAGCGACAGGGATCTGACCACCGCCCGGCTGCCGCCGATCGCCGCCGCCAGGATGCTCTGGCCCGGAAAGACGGCGTCGCCAGCCAGATCGAGGCCCGCGCCCAACGAGAGCGGGCCCAACTGCGTGTAGTGGTCGAGGCCCGCCCGGCGCGGCACGCCGCCCACGGCACCCTCGGGCCGACGCACGAAGCGGGCCCAGGTGCGCGGCGAGGCCGTCATCTCCAGCACGACCTCCCCCAACTCCGGGGCCCGGGCGGCCAGGGTCTGGCGCATCCGCTCCTGCACCGCGGCCACCAGCGCCCCCGGATCGGCGGCCTCGCGCAGGGTGCGCAGCGAGAGATGCGTGCTGGCCGTCATCGTCACCGTTCCCGGCGGGCTGCGATCGCCGTCGAGCCGGCCGGAGGTCGAGGCGAAGAGGTGGTTGCCCTCCACCAGCGGCCGGGCCGGATCGGCGATGAGCTGCAGATGGTGGGCCATCTCGGGCAGGTGCGCCGGCCGGAGCACCCGGTAGAGCATCACCGCGCCCCAGCCCTCGTCCAGGCGGGCCGACAGGCGCTCGAGCGAGGCCGGGCGGGCCTCCTCGGGGAGCAGGGCGGCCATCGCGCGTGGGTGCAGGGTGGAGATCACGCGACGGGCCCGCTGTTCGCCCTTGCGGGTGGTGACGAGCCAGCCCCCATCGGCCTCGCGGCGCAGGTGGAGCACCCGATCGGCCAGCGAGACCTGCCCGCCCTGGGCCCGGATGGCGCCGACGAGGCTCTGGGCCAGCACACCGATGCCGCCGCGCACATGGCCCGTGCCCCGCCAGAGGTAGTCGATGGCGCCGAGGGCGAAGGGGGCCTCGGCCTCGTCGGCCCCGCACTGCACGGTGATCTGGCACAGCGCGTCGAGGAGCAGGCGCAGGCGCGGCTCATCGCCCAGGCCGTGGCGGTTGAGCATGGCACGGAGGGGGCTGCCGACCCAGCGCAGGGCCCCGAGGGTGGCGGGGAGGCGGCCGAGGTGGCGCAGCAGGCTCCCCGCCGAGAAGGGCGGC
This sequence comes from Alphaproteobacteria bacterium, assembly GCA_040376505.1. Taxonomy (GTDB): domain Bacteria; phylum Myxococcota_A; class UBA796; order UBA796; family UBA2385; genus JBEIQK01. Next base: position 1,289 of record JBEIQK010000716.1, read on the forward strand.
AGCAGGCTCGGATCGTTGAGCAGGTCCCACAGCCCGTCGGCCAGGGCGCCCTGCTCGGCGAAGAAGGCGCGGATGGCGGGCCCCTTGGGGCTGTCGGCGGCGAGGCGCTCGATCACCGCGGCGCGGTCGCGGAGCAGGGGCAGGTCGAGGCCGGGGGCGCGCAGGGTGACGAGGGGGTCGATCCAGTCGACCTCCACCGGCATCCCATGGGCGGCGATCCACCGGCCGAAGAGCTGCTCGGGGCCGAGGCCGGCGAAGAGGGTGGCGCCGGCCTCGAAGCGGGCGCCGTTGCGCTGGAAGGTCGAGGCGCAGCCGCCCGGGTAGGCCAGGGCCTCGAAGAGGCCGACGCGGGCGCCGTTCTCGGCGGCGGTGAGCGCCGCACCCAGGCCGGCGAAGCCGGCGCCGATCACCAGGAGGTCGAGGGTGGACATGGCGCAGGGCCTACCCCCTCACCAGCGCAGGTCGAGCAGGCTCTCCTCGCCGTGAACGCCGATGCGCAGTGGAAAGCCGTAAAAGCCCGTTCCCCGGTGAACATACATGCGGTTGCCACGGCCCACCCAGGGGCCGTGATCGGGGATGCCCACCATGCGCAGCAAGGTCCAGTTGATGCCCCAGGCCAGCAGGCCGAACTGCCCGCCGTGGGTGTGGCCGGCCAGCACGAGATCGGCCTCACCGGGCGGCAGGAGGCCAAAGCCGCTGGGATCATGCAGCAGCACCAGGCGAAGGGCCCCCGGCCGCCGCGGCGCGCCAGCGAAGACCCGGGCATAGGCCTCGGCCCGGTTGCGCCAGCGGTGCTCCAGGCCCACGAGGTCGACGGGGCCCATGTGGGTGTCCAGCGGCACCACCTCGTCGGAGAGAAGCCGCACGCCGGCCTCGCGCAGGGCGGCCTTTACGAGCGCCGGGCTCTCGTGGTCGTGATTGCCGAAGATCGCGTAGACATGGGGGTGACCGCGGAGAGGGGCGAGGCCCTGGGCGAGGTGGCGGGGGTGATCCTGGCTGGGCACCGTCAGGTAGTCGCCGGTGAGCAGGATCAGGTCGGGCTCCTGGGCGCGGGCCTCGGCGCAGATGGTGGCGAGGCGCTCGGCCGACATGAAGGGCCCGACGTGGGGATCGGTGATCTGCACGACGCGCAGGGCTCTCTCGCCGGGCCGCGGCCGAAAGCGGCGCTGGCGAGCCACGATCTCGGCCTCCCGCCGCACCGCCCCCGGGTCGGCCGGCGGGCGAAGGTCGATGGCGACGGTCTCCTTGGGGTTGTGGTGCGAGCGGTAGAGCCCGAGGGCCGCGATGGCGTAGGGCAGGGCCACGCCGGGCAGGCCGCCGGGCCAGACCGAGGCCAGGGCCCAGGGAAAGGCCAGCAGCGTGCCGGCCATGAAGATGTGGGCCGGCCAGCCCACGAGGCGGTAGGCGAGGCGGGGCCACATGCCCGGCGTGATCACCGTGGTGAGGTAGCCGAGGGTGAGGACCTGCAGGCCCCAGAAGAGGGGCTCCAGCGGCGAAACGTAGGGGTAGATGCCCACCGAAATCGCGATGTGAACGGTGAAGAGCATCGCCAGGAAGCGGGCGTAGAAGGGCCCGCGTTGCAGCGCAGCCCGGCCCACCGCGACCGAGGCGCCAAGGACCGAGGCGAGGGCGAAGGTTTCCATGGGTTGCCCAGCTAAACCCCCCGCGCAGACCTGCAAGCCTGCAGAGGGGCCGGGTGGCGGATTAGGCGGCCGGCCGATGCCCACCTTGCGCGATCAGCTCCGCGACACCCCGCCCCAGGACTTCGCCGTCAAGGAGGCCTGGCGGGCGCTGCTCCGCGCCCTGCGCGCCCGTCGCAAGGCCGGCGGGCCGGCGCCGATCCTCGCGGGGGCCGCCGAGATCGAGCGGGCGCTCTCCTTCGAAGGGGCGATCGCCGACCCCGTGCAGGCGGGAGCGATCAAGCGGGGTCTGCGGGCCCTGCTCCGCGATGGGCTCGATGGCGAGGCCCTCTTCGCCGAGGCCGCCGCTGTGGAGGCGGCCGTGCTGGCCCTGGCGCCGCCCCCCGCCGAGGGCCTCGTGTCGCTTTGGGTCGGCGGGCTCCCACCGCTGATGGGGATGGCCGACCGGGAGCGCCTGCTCGGCTGCCCCTTCGTCGAGCCCCTGCGCCTGCCCGCCGCCGCCGCCGC
>JBEIQK010000730.1:0-3344 GCA_040376505.1 Alphaproteobacteria bacterium
CTGGTAGGGCGTGGGCGGCGGCGCGGCGGGCGGCGGGGCCCAGGCCGCCGGGGCGGGCGTGGGCGCGCTGCTCATCTCAAAGCGGAACTCGGTGGCGCCGATGCGGACGAGGTCGCCGGGCGCCAGGAGGTTCTCGCGGGCGCGCTGGTTGTTGACGTAGGTGCCGTTGGCCGAGCCGAGATCGACCAGCCAGTAGCCGTCGCCGCGGCGCTCGATGCGACAGTGCCCACGGCTGGCGGCCGGGTCGAAGAGCACGACGTCGCGCGCCTCGGAGCGGCCCATTGTCAAGGGCGCCCCGCCGAGCGGGTAGAAGGGGGCGAGGCGGTGGCCGGCGAGGACCACCAAGCGCACCGGCGCCGCCGCCATCTCTTCGGGCCCGGGCGCGCGGATCGTCTCGTCGTCGTCGGCCGTCGCGCTGTCGGCGCCGGTGATGCGGAAGACCAGCGTGAAAGGCTCGACCAGCACTTCGTCGCCGTCGGCGATCACGTGCTGATCGATGCGGCGGCTGCGCACGAAGGTGCCATTGCCGCTGCCGAGGTCCTCGATCTTCACCTGCTGGGGCTCGACCGTGATGCGGGCATGGCGACGGCTCACGCCGATGTCGGCCAGCACCAGCTCGTTGTCTTCGGCCCGGCCGAGGTGGGAGACCCCTTCGGCCAGGACCATGCGGCGATCGGGGTCGCCGGAGCGGCGCACGATGAGTTCAACGTGTCGGGACAACGGAGACATCCTCCTGCACGCATGCCGTTTCAGGCGGGCCGACCCATCAAGGCTGAATCTCCTGGAGATCCACCGGTGAGAGCGCCGCGCGTTCCGCCTGCCCGGTCCATAATCGGGGCCCGCCAGTGTAACCGATGGGGCGAAATGCGCGCCCCTGGCCGAGCCCCAAGCAGCCCGGTCGGCTCAATCCCGCAGCAGGTACACCAGCAAACCCACCACGATCGCCAGGATCGTGACCCCGACGATCCAGGCCGTCGGCGCGGGCTTGGGCTTGGGCAGGGGCGGCGCCGCCCGGCTCACCGAGTGCTCGTCGTCCGAGCCCACCACCTCGATCGTAAATGCGTGGGCGCCGACCGTGATCTCGTCGCCCGGCCCAACCGATTTGGGGCGGGTGAGGCGCTTGGAGTTCACGAAGACGCCGTTTCGGCTGCCGGCGTCTTGCACCCAGACATCCCCGATGTGCAGCAGCACGCGGGCGTGCTGGCGCGACACGCCGGTGTCGGGGATCGCCACCGCGCAGGTCGGGTCGCGGCCCAGGAGGATCCCCTCCTCGGTGATCGCGTAGCGGGCTCCCGCGAGGGGGCCTTGGGTGGCGACCAGCATCGGCACGCGGCTCATGAAAGGGCTCCTGAAGGGCGCCAGCGGTGGGATCGGCGCGCCGCTCCCCGCCCCGGTGGGCCCCGAACGGCGAGCTGTCTATCTCGTCTGCCGCCCCTGCGGACCGTCCAGGCGCGCCGACCGCGCGGGGTGCGCCCACTTCCCTTGCGCCGCGAAGGGTCGATCTGAGATAGTCTGCTGCGAACAGTTGCTGTCGCGCGCGCTCGCGTGACCTGCGGGTGCGGTCCACGCCCTCGCCGCTGCGGGGCCCCTGGGGCACGCGCCGGCGCCGACCCCCTGCCTGTCCCACCCACTTCGTTGGAGCCAGCCCGGATGAACGACGTCACCACCGATCGACTCAAGGAGATCCAGTCCGAGCTCGCGGCGATCCTCGAGGCCCGCCTCGCGGCGCTCACCGAGAGCATGCGCGGCACCGAGGGCGTCACCCGGCGCATCGTCGCGGCGGAGATCGAGATCGAGCGTCACCGCAGCGCCCGCACCCAGCTGGACGCCGAGCTGACCTCTCTGCAGGCCGAGCTGAGCGCGCTCTCGGCCCGCTCCACCGAGGCCCAGGACGGGCGGCGGCGCCTCTTCTCGGAGCGCGAGGCGCTGGCCTTGCAGGTTGAAGGGGTCGAGCGCGAGGTCCGGGAGATCGACGCCGAGACCTCCAAGATGCGGCAGAAGGTGGGCTCCCTCAACGAGGAGGCCGACAGCCTGCGCGCCGAGAACAGCAACCTCAAGATGAAGCTGAAGACCATGGAGGAGAACATCACCCGCATGCGTCGCCTCAAAGAAGAGCTGATGAGCAGCATCTCCGGGCTCACCGCCCAGATGACCGGGCTCGCGGGCTCGGGCGCCGAGTAGCGACGGGGCTCCCTCGCGGGCCCATCCCCCTTGTTTGAGCAGGGCACTTGCACATGAGCAGTCGCATCGAGGCCGCCGAGGCCATCCTGGGCACCTTGCGCGCCGCGCGGGGCCACATCGCCTTCCTCGCCTCGCAGCACCTGTCGGTGCGGCAGCAGCTCGCGCTGGAGGTGCAGGCCACGGTGGGCGCCAGCGAAGAGCGCGTGCGCCTCGATCTGCCGATCTCGCGGCACCTCGGTCTGCCGGGCGGCCTGCGCGATCGGCCATCGCTCTTTCCGGTCGTCATCGAGCGTGCGGTGCCCGTCGAGGTCCCGGCTTCGGCGGATGCGCCGGTCTCCGCAGCGCCCGTCTCCGCAGCGCCCGCCACCACCGTACCCGTCTCCACGGTGCCCGCCGTGGCGGCGGTGGAAGAGCCCGCTCAGGCCAGCCCCCCGCCGATCGCCTCGGCCCAGGTGCCGGCGTCTGCGCCGCCCTGGACCCCGCCCGAAGAAGCGCCGGTGAGCCCGCTCTCGGCGGCGCCGGTAGACGCGGCCGAAGAGGTGGATGACGCCGACACCGAGGGCACCGCCGAAGAGGGCGAGGCGTCGCCGCCGGCGGAGCCCACCGCCACCGTCGAGCTGCCCGTCGCCGAGTTGCCTTCGTCGGAGCCCGCCGCCGTCGACGAGCCCGCCACCGTTGCGATGATCGAGCCGACGTCGATGCCCGCGGTGTCGCTGGTGATCGGCCTGGAGCGGACGCCGCCGCCCGTGGAGGCCCCGGAGCCGCCCGCGCCGGCGCCCTCCTATGTGACCTTCCCGCCGGACGAAGAGACGCTGCAGCCGCCCCCCCGGGCCCGGCGCGACACCCTCTTCCCGCCGCGCAGTCCGGTCGAGGCGCCCCTCGAGGAGCCGCACCTGGTGCGCGCCAAGGAGGAGCCGCCCCGGCGCACCCCCGCCTCGCCGCCGCCCGCCCCGCCCGCGCGGTTGGCCGACGAAGAGTTGGACTTCCCCGTCCCCGAGGATGACGCCGACCACGAGGCGACCGCGGTGATGCGCTCGCCCTTCGACAGCCTCACCCGGGGCTCCCCCTTCCGTTCGCCGACCAGCGGCTTTGGACGTTCGGGCTTCGGCGGCGCGCCGCCCATCGGCCCCTCCGCCCGCCCGCCGGTCCGTCCGCCGCCGCCC
>JBEIQK010000048.1:0-16193 GCA_040376505.1 Alphaproteobacteria bacterium
GCCGATCGAGGCGCTGCCGCCGGTCTTGCAGGAGGATGTGCGCCGCTGGCGCGAGAGCCCGGCCGGCCGGCATGTCCTGCATGTCTACGCCACCGCCCGCGCGGCCTGGCCCACCTGACCCCCCGGGAGTGTTCATGCGCGCCCCTCTGTTTGTCTTCGGCCTCCTCCTCGCCTGGCCGGCCGCCGCCGAGGACCCGGCGCCCGCCCCCATCGTGGCCACCGAGGCCGACTTCGGCTGCCTCGCCGACTGGCCGGCGGTGGGCCACACCCGCTACGCCAGCCTCACCGGTCAGCTCGACGCCGCCTTGGCCGTCGCCCGCAACCCCGCCGGCGGAGAGCTGCCGCCCGGCACCCTCGTGGTGCTTCAGCCCAGCGAGGCGATGGTCAAGCTCAACCCAGGTGCCAGCCCCCAAAGCGATGACTGGGAGTACCTCAAGCTCAAGGTGGGCCGCAGCGGCGTGGAGATCAAGGCCCGCGGGGGTGCTGAGCTCAAGAACATCGCCGGCGGCTGCCACGACTGCCACAAGGCCGCCGCCGCCCACGACAATGTCTGCGCCGGCGACCACGGCTGCGAGCCCCTGCCCGCCTTTGTGGTCAAGGCGGCGCTCAAGGCGGTTGAAAAGGACCCGCGCTGCGCCGAAAAGAGCTCGCCTTAGCGCGACCAGGGAAAGCGCTTGGCGGGCTCGGGGGGCGGCGGCGGCGCCGTCTTCGTCGAGGCGGGCGGCGGGGTCGGCGGCTCGGGGGCCGGCGGCGGGGCGGCCACCGGCATCCGAAAGCTCTTGGGGTTCACGGCGTAGGCGATGGCGTCGTCGTAGTGGATGAGCCCGGCCTCGTAGACCTCGTTTAGGGCGAAGTCCATGGTCATCATGCCGTCGCGGCGGCTGGTCTCCATGATCGAGCGGGCCTGGTGCATCTTGTCTTCGCGGATCAGCGCGCGGATGGCGCTGGTGGCCATCATCGTCTCAAAGACCGGCACGCGGCCGCGGCCGTCCTTGCGGGGGATCAGGCGCTGACTGACCACGCCCACCAGGGCGTTGGCGAGTTGGCTGCGCACCTGCCCTTGCTGGTGGGCGGGGAAGACGTCGATGACGCGGTCGATGGCCTGCAGGGCGTCGTTGCTGTGCAGGGTGGCCAGCACGAGGTGGCCCGTCTCGGCGGCGGTGAGCGCGTTGCTGATCGTCTCCAGATCGCGCATCTCGCCCACGAGGATGACGTCGGGGTCCTGGCGCAGGATGTACTTGAGCGCCGCGGCGAAGCTCTTGGTGTCGGCGTAGACCTCGCGCTGATCGACGGTGGCGACGATGCCCTCGTGAACGTACTCGATCGGGTCTTCGATGGTGATGATGCGGCAGGCCCGGGTCTGGTTGATGCGGTCGACGAGGCAGGCCAGCGTGGTGCTCTTGCCGGAACCGGTGGGGCCCACCACCAGCAGCAGGCCCTGGGGCCGGTTGGCCACGCTCAGCACCACCTCGGGCACGCGAAGCTCGACGGCGTCGGGCACCTTGCTCGGGATGGCCCGCAGGCTCGCGGCCATGTGGCCCTTCTGGAAGTAGGCGTTCACGCGAAAGCGCCGCCCCTCGTCGAGGGAGAGCGCGAAGTCGATCTCGCGCTCCAGCTCGTAGACCGAGCGCTGGCGGGCGGTGAGGATGCTGAAGAGCAGGATGCGCAGGTCGGCGTCGGTGAGCGGCCGCACGCCGATCGGCGAGACCGCGCCCGACAGCCGCACCATCGGCGGGCGCCCCACGGTGAGGTGCAGGTCGCTGGCCCCCTTCTCGATGGCGTGGCGCAGCAGCCCCTTCATGTCAAAGCCGGTCGTGCTCTCCACGTCGGCGCTGCGGAAGGCATCGGTGCCCACCACCATGCCCTTGGCCAGCAGGGCCAGCTCGTCGGGCCAGGTGCTGGCGGCGATGGCGAGGTCGTACTCGATCACGCCCGCGCGCAGCAGGGCGAAGAGCGAGTCGTTGAAGCTCATCATGTCGGGCGAGCGGAAGCTGCGCATCAGGTCGCCGAGCTCGTCCACGCGCTGCTCGCGGAGGAGGCGTTGGGCGGCCGGCGTCAGGGTGAGGAGCTCGGCGGCCAGGGCCCGGCCGTTGCCGTCGCGGCGCGGGATCAGGCGCTGGCTGAAGATGCCCTGCAAAGACAGAGACAGATCCACCGCAATCTGGTTGCGGCTGTGCTCGGGAAAGTAGGAGAGGATGCGGTGGAGGGTCTGTGCGGCGTCGATGGTGTGCAGGCTGGCCAGCACCAGATGCCCGGTGAGGCTGGCCTGAATCGCCACCTGGATGGTCTCGGCGTCGCGCAGCTCGCCGATCAGGATGACGTCGGGGCTCTGGCGCACCACATGGCGCAGGGCCGCGGTGAAGGAGCCAGTGTCCTGGCCCACCTCGCGCTGGGTCACGCGGCAGCGCTGGTCGCTGTGAACGAACTCGATCGGGTCTTCGACGGTGACGATGTGGCCGTCGCGGCTGCGGTTGATGTGGTGCACCATCGCCGCCAGGGTCGTGCTCTTGCCCGAGCCGGTGGCCCCGGTCACCAGCACGAGCCCCCGCGGCCGGTCGGCGAGGCGGGCGATCGCCGGCGGCAGGCCCAGGGCCGACAGCTCCATGGCCCCGCTCGGCACCGCGCGGGCCACCACCATGCGCCGATCGCGCTGGCGGCTCAGGTTGAGGCGGTAGCGGCGGCCATCCTCGGTGGACAGGCCGGCGTCGGCGTCGCCCTCCATCACAAAGCGGGCGTAGCGCGGCCCCACCAGCACGGCGCGCACGAGATCGTCGAGCTCGGCCACCTCGGTGGGGGGCTCTTGGAGGGGCACCACCCGGCCATGCAGGCGCACGCTCGGCCGCTGGCCCTCGGTGAGGAAGAGGTCGGAGGCGCCGAGCTCATGCAGGGCATGGAGCAGGCGAACCAGGGAGGCGGGAGGCGTCTGCATACTCATGGGCGAAGCCTACCTCGCAGGGCCTGCGGCGGGGGGATTGCCATGGCGGCGGCCGCGACAGGCGGGCCGGACTCGCATAGGACGGGGCGATGGAACAGGGTGAAACGATCCGCGAACGGCTGCCAGCCGCCCTGGCGTCGCTCCCAAACGCAGGCGCTTTCTGCGCCTTCGCCGAAGAGGCGCTCTCCCTCTCCGCCTTGCCCATCGACGGGCTCGGCTCCGTGGAGATGCCTCTGGTGCCCCCCACGATGGAGCGGCTCGTGCGCGCCGCCGATCGGCCCGACCCGCGAAGGCCGGCCAGCCTCGCTCCCGAGCGGGTTCACGTCGAGGACCCTGGCTGGGCGCGCCTCTTGCGCAAGATCACGCGCGTGGCCTCCCACCGACTGGGCGCCGACGGAAAGGTGGAGGCCCGCCTGCGGGGGGTCAGCATCCAGCAGACCGGTCAGCCCGGCTTTGAGCTGGCCCTGGGCGCCGCCGAGCCCGGCCGCTTCGGCTCTTTGGTGGTGGCCCTGCCCAGCATGCACGCCGGCGGAGAGCTCACGGTCGCCCACGCCGGCCGCATCGAGCGCGTCGACCTCAACGGCCGAGCCCCCGATGTGGTGCGCTGGGTCGCCTTTTACAACGAGGCCACCCAACGGGCCGAGCCGCTCACGATGGGCAGCCGCTTCCTGTTGATCTTCTCCCTGGTCGCCGTCGAAGCCCCCACCCCCACGATCCCCGATGACAGCGCCCATGTCGACGATCTCGTGGCGATGATCAGCGACTGGGAGCGCGATCGCCGCGAGCTGCCGCGGGTGGTCCTGCCCCTGTGCATGCCGTATGGGCAATTCGATCTGACCTTTGCCCGCCTCCAAGGCCCCGACCGCCTCGCCCACAGCGCCCTGCAACGGGCCGCCACCCGCACCGGCTGCGTGCTCTACCTGGGCCAGCTCGTGGTGGTCGAGCAGGGCACCTGGCGCTCTCGGGGCCCCGATCGGCGGGCCGGGCCGATCCGCACCCGCGTGGACTGGCGCTGCGAGCTGTTGGGCCTGCGCCGCTCCGACGACACGCCCCCCTTGCCGCGGCTGCTCTTCTCGCCCGACGACGAGCTGGCTCCCCCTGAAGAGCTCGACGCCGACGAGGCCGACGAGGAGAAGAGCGGCGGCGGCGATCAGGGCCAGTTCACCCGAACCTGGCGCCGCGCGGTCTTCGCCCTGTGGCCCCTGTCGCGCGAAGACGAGGTCTTCATCGACTCCGGCGTGGAGGCGGCCCAGGCGGTGCTGGGGGCGATGCTGGCCGACCCGCGGCGCCAGGCCCGGGCCCTGGACCTCGCGGCGGCGATGGTGGATGTCTGGCCGCGCGGCACCGGCAGCGCCAAGGTCACCAACTGGCTCGATCCGATGCTCGACCTGATCCGCCGGGCCGACCGCGGCATCAACCTTCGCTTTCTGCGCGACGTGGTGCCCGACCAGCTCCTGCACGACCGCCACGTGCCGGCGCTGCTCTTGGCGCTCAACGAGCTCGAAGACGCCGATCTGAGCGATGTCCTCGTCGCCATGGCCCGACGCGCCCGCGGCCCCCGGGCGGTCTCGGCCCTGGCGGCGGCCCTGGAGGCCTGCCGCGGCAAGCGCCCGCCTGAGCTGTTGGGCCCGGCCGCCGATGAGCTGGTGGCCCGCGCCGTCGCCATCGGCGGCGAAGATCGCCCGCGCTGGGAAGAGACCCTCTCCTGGGCCGAGGTGGTGAGCCTGCTGCGCATCCTCGTGGCTGCCGGCCGCGGCGATCGGGGCGGGAGCCTCGCCGCCTGGATGCTGGCCAATCCGCGCCAGTGGCCGATGGACGCCCTGATCCGTCACCTGATGCACCCCTCGGCCGACGATCCGGCCCTGGGAGCCCTGGTGCGGCCGCTCCGCCAGAACCTGCGTGAGGGGCTGACGAACAGCCTCGGCGCCCGCCCCGAGCCGCCGCGCGACTTGTCCCGCAGCGTGATTCGCCTCACCTGTGGCTGCGCGATCTGCTCGGCCCTGCGCGCGTTCTTGACGCATCCGAGCCAGCGGGAGTGGACCTTTGTAGGCACCACCACTGAGCTTGCCCACCTCACCAACGCCGCCCGCAACGCCGGCTCGGACGTGGACTTTGTGCAGATCATGGACCGCGGGCGCCGCGGCTACCGGGTGGTGAAGAACGAAGAGTCTCACCGACGGGCGCTCAGCGAGTGGCGCAACCGCACCGAGGTGCTGCGCAGCCTCGGCGAAGACCCCACCTTGTCGGAGCCCGAACCGCGATGACCCTGCTCTGCACGCTGCTCTCGCCCTTGGCCCTGGCCGAGGTGCCTCTCGTCGGCGTCGCGGGGGTCGACTTCGTGCCGCTCAGCCGGGGCGACCTCGTCGCCGCCGCCGATGGCACCTCCAGCGGCACCGGCATGGCCGAGAGCGACGGCAACCTGAGCCCGCCGCTCACCGCCTGGGGCGGGCTGTCGGGCGAACGATGGGCGGTGGTGGGTGGGCTCTCGGTGCAAAAGCAGGCGGTGCGCACGGTGCTCACCGTAGAGGGTGAGGGCCAGCAGCGCACCGAGACGATGGCCGCCGGCCTCCGGCCCAGCGTGGACCTGCGCTACGGCCTGCGCCCCCGCAGCCACAACGAGGTGCTGCCCTATGTCCACGCCGGCCTCTACGGGGTGATCCCCCTGGCCCGCTACGAGAGCGACGCCTGGACAAAAGAAGAGCAGGAGGTCTTTGACGAGCTGGCCCGCCAGGATCGCGCGCGGATCGGCGCGCTCGGCCTGCGCGCCGGTGTGGGCGCTGAGCATGTCTGGACCAGCGGCCTCTTTGTCGGCGCCCGCAGCTCGATCGTCTGGCACCGCGGACAGTACGTCGAAGACGAGGTGATCAGCGCCCAGGTCGACCTGCAGAGCGAGGTGGCCCTCTCCTTCGGCTTCGAGCTGTGAGCGGCGCCGCCGAGCTCGAAGGGCTGATCACCGCGCTGCTTCGGGGGCTCCCCCCCGAGGATGGCGTGGTGATGGGCAGCACCGCCGCCGGGCGCCTCTGGGTGGCCGGGCTTTTGGGGGTGGCCCAGGGCGAGCTGCTCACCGCCGAGGGCCAGCCAGCGGCCGTGGTCTGCGGCCTGGGCGCCCAGGTGGTCGAGGCGGCGGCCCTGGGGCCCGCCCTCGCCGTGCGCACCCGCCTCCAGGCCAGCGGGCGCTGGCCGGAGATCCCGACCGGATCGGCCTTGTTGGGGAGGGTGATCGATCCTGTTGGCCGGCCCCTCGACGGCAGACCGCCTCCCGAGGGGCCGCGTCGCCCCTGGGCGAGCCGGGCGCCGGGGGCCGCCGAGGCCGGGCCGCGGGTCGATCTGCCCTCGGGCACGCTGGCGATCGATCACCTCGCCCCCCTGCGCCGGGGGCGGTCGGCGGTGATCCTGGGGGCGCGCGGGCGCGGCAAGTCCACGATGGCGATGGCGGCGGTGCGGGCCCAGGCCCGCCACGGCGGCGCTGACGCGGTGATCTACGCGCACATCGGCAACAGCGCGGCCTCGCTGCGCAACCGACAAGCCATCCTGGCCCAGGAGGGCGGCCCCGTGGCCCAGATCGCCGCCCTGGCCGGCGGGCCGCCCGCCCTCGCCGAGGGGGCCATCCTGGGCGCCCTGACCGTCGCGGCCTCCCTCGCCGAGGCCAACCGGCATGTGCTCGTGGTGATCGACGAGCTCCCCGGCGGGGACTCCCTCTCGCCCGGCCTGCTCGCGGCGATCCGCGCCGCCTTCGCCCGGGTGCAGGCCCATCCCCTGCGCAGCGTCAGCCTTCTGGCCGTGGGAGAGGCGCCGGGCGGCGATCTGGCGGCCCCGCTGCCCACCGAGCTGGCCTTGCTGGCCGACCGCGTGCTCCGCGTCGACGAAGACGGCTGGCAGGCGGGCGCGCGGCCGGCCCTGGACCTGCCCGCTCGCGCAGTCCTGGCCCCCTTCCTCGCGACGTATGGCCCGCGGCGGCTCTACCGGGCCGCCCTCTCCGAAGACGGCCCGCTCCACGCCGCCCTGCACCAGGGCGCGGGGGACTGCCTGGGGCCGGAGGCCTGGCTCCTGCGCTGCCTCGCGGCGGGCCGCTTCGCCGGCCTCGACGCCGCCGATGCCGAGGCGCTGCGACGCCGCCTTGACGCTGCCGCCGGGCCCCTCTCCAGCGAGATCGCCGCGGTGCGGGCAGCTCGCAGCGCCGATCGGGGACCCGCGCTGCGCCGTCTGCAGGCCCGCCTCGGCCGCTGATCGGGCGTCGCAGGATCGAAGAAGCGTCGGGGTGGCGCAGCATTTGAACCCGCCAGGGCGCCAATGGCCCGGGCGAGGCCTCGGATCGGCGTTGCTCTTCTCCCGCGGTTTGATTAAGCGCGCGGCCCCGTTCTGGAGCCGACCATGGATATCTCCATCAACCCCACGATGATGGTGTTGCAGGCGGTCCCCTTTCTGCTGACCCTGCTGGCGCTGCACGCCATCATCTTCAAGCCGATGCTGGCCTACCTGGAGCAGCGCGAGGCTGCGATCAGCAATGGCCGCAAAGAGGCCGCTCGCCTCAACGCCGACGCCACCGAGAAGCTCCAGGATGTGGAAGAGCGCCTGCGCGGCACCCGCAACTCGGTGAGCCAGCGCCTCGCCCAGCGGCGCGGGTCAGCCCAAGGCGAATACGACCAGCTCCTCAAGGGCGCCCGGGTCGAGGCCGAGGCCAGCACCTCCCGCGCCGTGGCCAGCCTCGCCGAAGAGGCCTCGGTGGCCCGCATCCAACTCGCCGCGACCACCCAGGAGCTCGCCGATCGCGTCACGGTCGCGGTCCTCGGTCGCTCTGTGGCCAACGGGTAAACCGATGAAGACCCTCCTCTCCCTCGCTCTGCTCTTCGCCTCTGGCGCGGCCTTCGCCGCCGGCGGTGAGGGCGGTCATGGCGGCGATCACCCCATCCCCTGGATGCCGATCGGCCTGCACGCCCTCAACCTCGCCATCCTCGTCGGCGTGCTGGCGAAGTTCGCCTGGCCGATGGTGCGCGACTCGCTCAAGAACCGCGCCGCCAGCATCAAGAAGGACATCGACGAGGCCAACGCGGCCCGCAAGGCGGCCGAAGAGGCCTACGCCGCGGTCACCGCCCGCCTCGCCGGGCTCGAGGCCGAGATCGGTCGCATGACCCAGCAGGCCGAGGCCGACGCCCAGCGTGAGCGCGAGCGCCTGCTGGCCAAGGCCGCCGATGAGGCCGCTCAGATCAAGGCCAACGCCGAGCGCCAGATCGCCGATCAGGTGGCCCGCGCCCGCCAGAGCCTGCGCGAAGAGGCGGCCCGCCTCGCGGTCGACCTCGCCCGCACCCAGATCCAGGGCGCCATCGGCCCGGCCGACCACGAGCGCCTCGGCGCCTCCTTCCTCACCACCGTGAACGCCCAGCGTGAAGGGGGCCTCCATGGCTGACTCCAGCGGCGCCATCGCCCGGCGCTACGCCCGGGCCCTCGTGTCCATCGGCGTCGAGGGCACCGAGTCCGAGCTGATCGCCGCCGACCTCGCCCGCTTCGTCGCGGTGCTGGATCAAAACGGCGGCATGCTGCGCCTCGCGCTCGGCAACCCCGGCATCCCCATCGAGGAGCGCCGGGCGGTGCTCCAGACGGTGATCGGCCGCCTGGGCCTGTCGCCGCGGGCCGGCAACTTCCTGCGCCTGCTGCTCGACAAGGGCCGCTTTGGCGCGCTGGGCGCCATCCTGGCCCAGGTCCAAGAGATGACCGACGCCCTCTCCGGGCAGGTGCGGGCCAAGGTGCGCACCGCCACTGCCCTCTCGCCGGGCATGGAGGCCGAGGTCCAGCAGGCCCTCTCCGCCGCCACCGGCAAAACCGCCATCCTCGAAACCGCGGTGGATCCCAGCCTGATCGGCGGCATCGTCGCCCAGGTGGGTGACAAGGTCTACGACGCCAGCGTCCGGGCCCGTCTCAACTCCCTCTACACCACCCTCGCCCAGCGTTCGGCCGCCGAGGCCTGAGCGACGCTCCCCCTCCATCTTCTTTCGCTTTAGCGAGGCTCTCTATGTCCATCAGCGCTGCAGAGATCAGCGAGATCCTCAAGCAACAGATCCAGGGCTACGATGCCCGCGTCGAGGTCGCCACCGTCGGTACGGTGTTGAGCGTCGGCGACGGCATCGCCCGCATCCACGGCCTCTCCACCGCCATGGCCGGCGAGCTCCTCGAGTTCCCGGGCGGGCTGCAGGGCATGGTGCTCAACCTCGAAGAGGACAACGTCGGCGCCGCCCTCTTCGGCGATGACCGCAACATCAAAGAAGGCGATCAGGTCCGCTCGACGGGCAAGATCGTGCAGGTGCCGGTGGGCCCCGCCCTGATGGGCCGCGTGGTCGACGCGCTCGGCAACCCCATCGACGGCAAGGGCCCGATCATCACCGATCACTACCGGATCGTGGAGATCAAGGCGCCGGGCATCGTGAAGCGCAAGAGCGTGCACGAGCCGATGCAGACCGGCCTCAAGGCCATCGACTCGATGGTCCCCATCGGCCGCGGCCAGCGCGAGCTCATCATCGGTGACCGCCAGACCGGCAAGACCGCGGTGGCCATCGACGCGATCATCAACCAGAAGACCTTCAAGAACGATCCCACCAAGAAGATGCACTGCATCTACGTGGCGATCGGCCAGAAGCAGTCCACGGTGGCCCAGGTCGTGAAGAAGCTGCAGGACTCCGGCGCGATGGAGTACACCACGGTGGTCGCGGCCACCGCGGCGGCCCCGGCGCCGATGCAGTTCCTGGCGCCCTACACGGGCTGCACCATCGGCGAGTACTTCCGCGACAACGGCATGCACGCCCTCGTCGTCTACGATGACCTCTCCAAGCAGGCCACCGCCTACCGCCAGCTCTCGCTGCTCCTCCGCCGCCCCCCCGGCCGCGAGGCCTACCCGGGCGACGTCTTCTTCATCCACTCCCGGCTCCTTGAGCGCGCCGCGAAGATGAGCGACCGCGACGGCGCGGGCTCGCTCACCGCGCTGCCGATCATCGAGACCCAGGGCGGCGACGTGTCGGCCTACATCCCGACCAACGTCATCTCCATCACCGACGGCCAGATCTTCCTGGAGAGCAACCTCTTCTACCAGGGCGTTCGTCCGGCCATCAACGTCGGTATCTCGGTGTCTCGAGTCGGCGGCAACGCCCAGATCGGCGCCATGAAGGAGATCGCCGGCACCCTGCGGCTGGGTCTCGCCCAGTACCGCGAGCTGCAGGCCTTCGCCCAGTTCGGCTCCGACCTCGACGCCAGCACCCAGCAGGCGCTGACCCGCGGCGCCCGCATGGTCGAGATCCTGAAGCAGGGCCAGTACGCGCCGCTCACCGTGGAGATGCAGATCGTGCACATCCTCGCCGGTGACAGCGGCTCCTGCGACACGATCCGGGCCGACCAGGTCACGCGCTACATCGCCGACCTGACCGCTCACTTCGAAGCCAGCCAGAAGGGCCTCCTCTCCGAGATCATCGAGAAGGGAACCTTCAAGAAGAACGACCTGCGCGCCCGCATCGAGACCGCCATCAAGGCCTTCCGGAACACCTGGAAGTAGCCAGGAGGCCCCATGCCCTCCCTTCGTGACATCCGAAACCGAATCGGCTCGGTCAAGAACACGCGGCAAATCACCCGCGCCATGAAGCTCGTGTCGGGCGCCAAGCTCAACCGGGCCACCCAGGCAGCGACCGCGGCCAAGCCCTACTCGCAGACCCTCACCCGGGTGCTCACCCGGGTGGTGGCGGCGGCGGGCGAGGTGAGCCATCCGCTGCTCTCAACGCCGGAGAACACCTCCGACGTTGTGGTGGTGCTGCTCACCGCTGACCGCGGCCTCTGCGGCAACTTCAACAACCTGATCTGCCGTGCCACGGTCGAGAAGATCGACGCGCTCAAGGCCGAGGGCAAGAACGTTCGCATCTACAGCTTCGGAAAGAAGGGTCGCGCCTACTTCGAGAAGCGTGGGTACAACGTCGCCGAGGCCACGACCGACATCACGCCGCCCCAGTACAGCAAGCTGGCCGATGAGATCTGCGCGAAGCTCAGCGCGGAGTTCACCGGCGGCAAGGCGGCCAAGGTCTACCTCGCCTACAACGAGTACCACAGCGTGCTGTCGCAGAAGCCGGCCTTTGACCAGCTCCTGCCGATGACCCTGCCGGTGGAGTCGGGGGCGGAGGCCAGCCAGGAGTACGCCTACGAGCCCTCGGGTCCGGCCTTGCTCGGCCACCTGCTGCCGCTCAGCTTGCGGACCCGCATCTTTCAGGCCTTCCTGGAGACCCAGGCGGGCGAGCAGGCCGCTCGTATGGCCGCCATGGACAGCGCGACGCGCAACGCCGGGGAGCTGATCAACAAGCTCACCCTGGAGTACAACCGCGCCCGTCAGGCGGCCATCACCAAGGAACTCATCGAGATCATCAGCGGCGCCGAGGCGCTCTGACCTCCCATCCCCATCTTGGAGCTTCACATGGAAGTCGCACCCTCCACCGGCCGGATCATCCAGGTCCTGGGACCGGTCATCGACGTCGAATTCCCGCCCGGCCGGCTCCCCGCCATCTACTCGGCCTGCCGCGTCACCAACCCCTTCATCAACGACCAGCCCGAGAACCTCGTGGTGGAGGTCGCGCAGCACCTCGGTGAGAACACCGTGCGCTGCATCAGCATGGACACCACCGACGGCCTCACCCGCGGCCTCGCGGTGCGCGACACCGGCGCGCCCGTGCGCGTGCCGGTCGGTCGTGAGGTGCTCGGCCGCATCATCAACGTGATTGGCGAGCCCGTCGACGCGCTGGGCCCGGTCAACGCCAAGATGAGCCTGCCCATCCACCGCTCGCCCCCCGAGTATGTCGACCAGAGCACCCAGGTCGAGATGTTCGAGACCGGCATCAAGGTCATCGACCTCCTCGCCCCCTACTCCCGCGGCGGCAAGATCGGCCTCTTCGGCGGCGCCGGCGTCGGCAAGACCGTGCTCATCATGGAGCTCATCAACAACATCGCCAAGGCCCACGGCGGTCTGTCGGTCTTCGGTGGGGTCGGCGAGCGCACCCGCGAAGGCAACGACCTGTGGATGGAGATGATGGAGGGCGACGTCATCAAGGCCGAGAAGGATGCCAAGGGGCACCTGGTCATGCGTGACGGTCTGCCCACCGTGGACACCGCCAAGTCCAAGGTGGCCCTGGTCTACGGCCAGATGAACGAGCCCCCCGGCGCCCGCGCCCGCGTCGCGCTCTCCGCCCTCACCGTCGCGGAGAACTTCCGCGACAACGAGGGCCACGACGTGCTCCTCTTCATCGACAACATCTTCCGCTTCACCCAGGCGGGCTCCGAGGTCTCCGCCCTCCTCGGCCGTATTCCCAGCGCCGTCGGCTACCAGCCGACCCTGGGCACCGAGATGGGCCTCCTCCAGGAGCGCATCACCACCACCAACAAGGGCTCGATCACCTCGGTGCAGGCTGTGTACGTGCCCGCCGACGACTTGACCGACCCGGCGCCGGCCACCACCTTCGCCCACCTCGACGCCACCACCGTGCTCTCGCGAAACATCGCGGCCAAGGGCATCTACCCGGCCGTCGATCCGCTCGACTCCACGAGCCGCATCCTCGATCCGCTGGTGATCGGCGAAGACCACTACAAGACCGCCCGCGAGGTCCAGCGCGTGCTGCAGCGCTACAAGGACCTGCAGGACATCATCGCCATCCTCGGCATGGACGAGCTCTCCGAAGAGGACAAGCTGGTGGTCGCCCGCGCCCGCAAGCTCGAGAAGTTCCTCTCCCAGCCCTTCCACGTCGCCGAGCAGTTCACCGGCATGAAGGGCGCCCTGGTCAAGAAGGAGGACACCATCCGGTCCTTCAAGGAGATCCTGGCCGGCAAGCACGACAACCTGCCCGAGCAGGCCTTCTACCTCGTCGGCACCATCGAAGAGGCCGTCGCGAAGGCCGCTGAGATGGCGAAGAAGGCGAGCTAGTCATGGCCGCCCTCACGGTCGAGATCGTCACCCCCATCGCCAGCGCCTTCAAGGGCGAGGCGGTGGAGGTCGTGGCGCCGGGGCTGCTCGGTGAGTTCGGCGTGCTGCCGGGCCACGCCGCCATGCTGGCCGTGACCCGCGCCGGCATCGTCACCCTGCGCGAAGGCCAGGGCAGCAAGCGCCTCGTCGTCGGCGCCGGCTTCGCCGAGGTGGGCGGCGCCAACGTCACCCTGCTCGTCGAGTCCTGCGAAGCCGCCGAGAAGGTCGACAAGGAAGCCGCCAAGGTCGCCCTGGCCGCCGCCGAGCAGAAGCTGGCCGGCATCGCGCTGCACGACCCCGAGTGGGAGCTGGCGCGCAAGCAGGTCGATCTGGCCCAGGCCCGCACCCTGGCCTGAGCGCTCCGGCCGCGTAGAAGGGGGGCCCGTCTTCGGACGGGCCCTCTTGCGTTGGGGGCCTCAGGCGAGGCGGCTCGCCACCACCTCGGCCAGGAAGTCCCAGACCGCCCGCACCCGCGGCACCACAAAGAGCCGCCGATGGGCCACCAGCCACAGATCGCAGGGCGGAGGCTCCCCGGGCAGGCGCAGCAGCCCTGGGATCTGGGCCGCCGCCGCATTTGGAAGGATGGCGCGGCCAAGCCCGGCCACCACCGCCGCCACCCGCGACTCCATGCGGTTGACCCGCAGGCGCACCGCGGCCGGGTCGACCTCCTGGCCCAGCCAGACGACCTCATCGGGGCTGCCCTCCCCCTCTTCGCCGGTGATCCAAGCCTCCGGCGCGCCGGCCCGGCTCCACACGCCGCTCTGCATCGCGGTGAGGCGCCGCACGACGACATCGCCGGCGCTCGGCCGCACAAAGCGCAAGGCCAGATCGGCCTCGCGGCGGGCGAGGTTGGCGAGGTTGGGGCTGGCGACGACCTCCAAGCAGATGCGCGGGTAGCGCTCGTAGAAGGCGCCCAACTCGGGCACCACCAGCAGAGAGTCCATGGCGTCGGGGACGGCGAGGCGCACGGCCCCCACCAGGGTCTCGTCGCGGCCCGCCACCGCCTGGGAGAAGCCCAACATCGCCGCCTCGGCCGCCTCGGCGAGCGCCATCACATCCTCGGCGACCGCGGTGGGAACGAGCCCATCGCGCATACGGTCGAAGAGCCGAGCGCCCAATTCGGCCTCCAGGGCGCCCAGCCGCCGACTCGCGGTCGACTGGTTGACCCCCAGGGTGCGGGCCGCGCCGGTCAAGGAGCGGTCTCGCATCGCCGCCAGGAAGAGGCGCAGATCATCCCAGTTCCAGCGCGACGGCAGCGGCCGTTCGGGGCCATCCATGCGTGGCTGCATAGCAACCTCCTGATCTTCGACGTATGTACGCAATTTCGCAGAGGATACTCCAAGAGGGCCAAGGAGAGCCCCATGATCTTCCTCTTTCTCATCGCCCCTGCCCAGGCCGAGCCCGGCGTCGTGCTCACCGTCTCCGTCCACGGCGCCGCCAGCGACGACGGCGCGGTGATGTGCCAGATCTTCCGCGCCCCCGACGGCTTCCCCGACGTCGACGCCAAGGCCACCGCCTACGCCGCCGCGCGCATCGACAAGGGGCAGGCCACCTGCCTCTTCGCCAACCAGCTCCCCGGCCGCATCGCCGTGGCGGTCTTTCACGACGCCAACGGCAACGCCCGCCTCGACACCAACCTCGTCGGCTGGCCGGTGGAGGCCTTCGCCTTCAGCAATGGCGCCGAGGCCGGCCTCTTCGGGCCTCCGCGCTGGGATGAGGCCGCCCTCTCCCTCGCCAGCAGCCCCCTCACCCTCACCGTGGAGCTGTCGTCATGATCGACGTCCTCGTCCTCGACGGCCACCCGCGCGAAGGCAGCCTCGGCGCCGCCCTGGCCGATGCCTACGCCAACGCCGCCGCCGCGGCCGGCGCCTCGGTGGGCCGCTTGACCCTGCGGAGCCTGGAATTCGACCCCATCCTGCACGAGGGCTACGCCACCCCCCAGCCCCTGGAGCCCGATCTCCTGCGCGCCCAGGCCCTCCTCACCGAGGCCCGGCACCTCGCGGTCTTTTACCCCTCCTGGTGGGGCGCAGCCCCGGCCCTGCTCAAGGGCTTCCTCGACCGCACCCTGCTGCCCGGCTTCGCCTTCCGCTTTCGCGAGGACGGCCGGTGGGACCGCCTCCTCGCCGGCCGCTCGGCCCGAACGGTCGTGACGATGGACTGGCCCGTTTGGGCCTGGTCCTGGGTGCTGGGCGCCCCCGGCCGCAAGGCGATGAAGGACGCCACCCTCGACTTCTGCGGCTTCAAGCCCGTGCGGGTGACCGAATTCGGATCGGTGCGCAGCTCCACCGCCGAGGCGCGCGAGGGCTGGCTGCGCCAGGTCGCCGCCGAGGCCCACACCGACGTCAAGAAGATGCCACCCCGCCGCACCTGAGCCCCAACGAAGACGGCCCCGGGGAGCGCCCGGGGCCGCCTGCCGCTCAAGAGGAGCGACTAGTGCGCGTGGTCGTGACCGCCGCCCGCGCCGCCCTCGTCATCGGACTTGCGCTCGGCCACCATCGCCTCGGTGGTGAGCAGCAGGCCGGAGACGCTGGCCGCGTTCTGCAGGGCCGAACGGGTGACCTTGGTGGGGTCGATGACGCCGGTGGCCATCAGGTCCTCGTAGCGGTCGTAGCGGGCGTTGTAGCCGAAGCCACCGCTGCCGTTGCGGACGCGATCGAGGACGATGCTGGGCTCGGCGCCCGCGTTGATGGCGATCTGGCGCAGGGGCTCCTCGATCGCGCGGCGGATGATGTCAACGCCGAAGCGCTGCTCACCCTGCACGTTGAGGCCCACCAGGGCCGACTGGGCGCGCACCAGCGCGACGCCGCCGCCGGGGAGGATGCCCTCGATGACGGCCGCGCGGGTCGCGTGCAGCGCGTCTTCCACGCGGGCCTTCTTCTCCTTCATCTCGACTTCGGTGGCCGCGCCGACCCGGATCAGGGCCACGCCGCCCGACAGCTTGGCGAGGCGCTCCTGGAGCTTCTCGCGGTCGTAGTCGGAGGTGGTCTCGTCGATCTGGTTGCGGATCTGCTTGATGCGGGCGCCGATGTCGGCCGAGCCGCCCTCACCATCGACGATGGTGGTGTTGTCCTTGGTGATGACAACGCGCTTGGCGCGGCCAAGGTCGGTCAGCTCGAGGTTCTCGAGCTTGATGCCGAGCTCCTCGGCGATCATCTTGCCGCCGGTGAGGACGGCGATGTCGCCCAGCATCTGCTTGCGGCGGTCGCCAAAGCCGGGGGCCTTGACGGCGGCGATCTGAAGGGTGCCGCGGAGCTTGTTGACCACGAGGGTCGCGAGCGCCTCGCC
>JBEIQK010000306.1:0-7192 GCA_040376505.1 Alphaproteobacteria bacterium
CCTGACCGACATTGCCCTCGGGGACAGGGGGATTGCTCGTTGAGATAGGCTCTGCCTTGCCCTGCGTGGGGCTGACGCTCTTCTTGAAGATGTCGTCGTTCTTTTCGAAGTACCACTCAGGGCCGCCGCGCCGAACGGTGATGCCCTTGGGCTGATTGCGAACTTGAACGCTAGGGAGCTTGCCGAACAGCGTTACCATTCTCGCTGCATCTGCGTGGGTCACAAAGTAGGTGCCGTCTTTCTCCTTCACCCGGATGGTGCTGAGCAGTGCGACCGCATTGTTCATCTCGGCCGGATCACCCTTCTCCTTATCGGCTTCCGTAATGGCTGTGAGGCTCGTTGCTTTCGCCTTCACGTCCATCGCAACATCGGAGGCAATCAGGGAGGCGATGGAGGTGGAGACAACCCGGCCATCCGCGAGCAGGTGGTAGGTGTGGCCGGGATCATCCTGCCGCACCGCGGTTGATGGCATGGAGCGGACGACCTGACTGCCCCAGCCGGCGGGTGCAGGGCCTGCGGCGTGCTTGGACTTTTCGTCGGCGCTGGCCGGCGGTTCGGACTTCGCAGGTGCAGTGGCCGTGGCGGCAGGAGGGGTCGCGGTGGGGCTGGTGGTGGGCGGCGTGCCGGTCGTGGGGGTTGTGCCGCTCGTCGGGGTGGTGCCTGGCGGAGTCCCTCCGGCGGGCGGGGTGCCGCCCGGCTTGGTCGCGGCGTCGAGAATCTGTGTAAAGTAGTCGGTCGCCTTCTGCGACATGGCGTCGCGGTTGGCCGGGTCGCTGGCGATGGTGCCAGCGAGGCCGCCGCCCGACTGGTTGTAGTCGGCCTTTCCGTCCACGCCGGCCTGGGGCGTGAGCTTGGCGGCGGCGGCGTAGTAGGTGATCTGCGGCGTGGCCTTCTGGGCGGCGCCGAGCGCATTCAAGACCTTCGACTCGATCATCGACCAGATGTTGATGCCGCCGCCCGAGTTGGGGCCGCAGAAGACGAGGTACTTGCGATTGAGCACGTCTTCGGCGGCCGCGTTGGCGAAGGCCCGGCTGATGCTGCTCCAGAGCTGGATGTCCCACTTGCCCAGGATGTTGATGCCATCGAAGCAGGAGCCCAGCGCGCTGCCTTCGAGGGCGAAGTTGCCATGGTGGACGGCGAGGTCCTTGGCCGGGTCCTTGCCCCAGAAGGCCCAGGTGCCGGTCTGGCGGATCTTGAGCTGGCCTGACAGATAGGGCTGGAGCGAGGAGATGACCGGGTTGAACTTCGCCATCACCCCTTCCATCGTGCGATGGGCGAGGTCCTTGCGGTATTCTCCAGGGTTGGCGGTCGCCATCGGCACCTGGGCCTGGTAGGCGCCTTCGGAGCCGACGACGGCCCAGAAGACTTGAATCCAGATGCGCTCGGCCTCACCGGCGGGCGGCGCCATCTTGAGCTCGGCGCAGAGGTCGTTGAACTTCTTCTGGAAGCTCTGGAATTCCGGCGTATTGGTGGTGGACTTCGGATCGACGTTGACCGCACCCGGGGTCTGTCCAAAGGTCTGGAAGCCAATCGCCAGGTGGCCGTGGATCGACGACTCGATGCCGACACACTTGCGGGCCTGCTTGGCGCGGGCCTCGCGCTCGGTGGCGTCCTTGGTGGGCATTCCCTTGAGGACGGTGAGGGCTTTGTTCAGGTGAACAATCGCCTTCTCGCCCTTGCCCACGGCCTTGAGGAGCTGGTCTTTGGCGCCGGCGTCGGCGATGGTGCCGGCCTTGGCCCGCCAGTCGGCCAGGAGCTGGTCGGCCGGCGTGGGGGTGCTGGCCACCATCGGCACGAAGCTGCCGCCGTTGCTGGCGACCCAGGTGTGGTGCTGCTCGGGGCCGGCGGTGAAGCCCTGCTTGGCGGCGAGGATGGTGTCGACGTCGCCGCCCGCGGCGGTCTGGGAGTCGGCGGTGGCGTTGCCAGTGCCCGGGGTCTGAGAGGCGGCGGTGGCGGCGGGGTTGTTGGGGTCCACCGCGCCGGTCTGGGCGCCGGGCTCGGTCTGGGCAGAGGAGCCGGTGGCCTCGCCGGGCGTCTTCTTGTCTTTGGGCTTGAACATGCCCTTGACCTTGCCGATCAGCTTCTCGATGCCGGCGTCGATCTTCTCGTGCAGGGCGGTCAAGGTCTCGCGGACCTTCTTGCCCACGCCGCTCACGCCGATCAGCTTGGCGAGCAGGTCGATCGCCACGGGGATCAGGTTGGCGAGCGCACCTTCGACCTGGCTGGCCGCTCCCTGGATGGCGCCGGTGGCGATGGCGTGCACCGAGCCGATCACCGACTGGACCACCGCGTAGATGCGGCTGATCTGATCACGCAGGAATTCGTAGACCTTCCAGGCGGTCAGGACGGCCTGGACGATGGCGCCCACAGGATTGAACATCGTGGCGATCTTGGTGACCGCGGCGATGACGATCTTCTCCATCAGGAAGGTCTGCACCTTGCCAACGAACTCGTCGTAGATGCCGTCGATGTGTTCGTTCAGGTGGGCGGTGATGCCCTCCATCCCGCCGCCGCCGCCGGCCAGAGCCGCGCCCTCGGCGCCGGCCTCGCCTTCGCCGCTGCCGCCGCCCATCGCGGCCTGGATCCAGCCCATGACGAACTGGATGCGGTCGACGTTCTCGTCGCCGAGGTGCTTGCGGGCTTTTTCTTCCATGTAGGTGGGCGTGATGCCCGTGACCTGCATGACCAGCGAGATGATGCCGGCGGCGTCGAAGGTCTGGGGGATGGTGATGCCGGCGTCGCCGGCCTGACCGGTGAGCCAACCCACAAAGCCCGACTGCAGGTGGGTCCAGAAGTTGTCCTTGAACTGGGTGAAGCCCAGGCCCACGGCGTCGATCATGTTGCCGATGAACTGGCCAGGGTGGTGGACGATGACGTCAATCGTCTCCTCGCCCTGGGCCATCACGCCGCGGAACTCTTCGGGGTTGATGCCGCAGAGCTTGAGCGCGGCCTCGAGCACCTTCCAGAGCAGCTCCTGCCAGTTGCCGGTGAGCGCGGCCTCGGCAATGGCGAGCACCGTGTCGACAGCGGCCTGGAAGGCGTCGGAGATGGCCTGCAGGGCGTTGTTGATCGCGTCGCAGGCGTCGGCGATGGTCTTCTTCAGGCGATCGGCGACGTGGTCGACCACCGCACAGGCGGCGTCTACGGCGTCGTCGATGAAGCCCTTGAGCGCCGCGGCGAGGCCGGGGAAGACGGCGCCCAGCAGATTGTCGACGAGGCCCTTCAAGTACTCGCCGAAGGCCTTGATGGCGTTCTTCACGAAGGAGCAGGCGGCGTCGATGAGCGAGTTGGCGAGGTTCTTTACCGTGTCGAGGATGGCGGCGACCGTCTCCCGCACGGCGTCGAAGATGCGGGTGATGGCGGCGGCGACGCTGCGAACGGCGTCAGCGACGAAGTCGACCGCCTTCTGCCACCAGCTCTTGTCGGCCTCCTTCTCGGCCTTCGCCTTCTCGGAGGCGGCCTGGGTCTCGGCGTTCTTGACCTCGGCCTTGGCGTCGCGCTCGGCCTTGCTGAACTCGGCGTTGATCGTGGCCGAGTCGGCGGCGACCCGGCGGTTGATCGCCGAGATGTCGGCCGACTGGCGCTTCTTGGCGTCGGCGTCGAGCTTGCCCAATTCGGCCTGCTGGGCCTGGATGGTGGCCTGCTGCTCGCCCTCGATGGTGGCGCGGGCGGCGCGCACTTCGCTTTCTTGCTCGCGCTGGGCCGCCTGGTTGGCCTGATCGACCTCCTGGGTGGCGCGGTCGATCTCGGACTGCTGGCCGCTGTCGCGCTGGCTCTCGGCGGTCGTGAACTGGCTCTTGGCATCGCCCAGCGCGGCGTCGATGTCGGCCTGCATGGCCTGATCGAAGGTCGACTGCACGTCGGCCGGCAGGCCGAGGGAGAGGTACTCCTCGAAGTCGGGGAGTTGGGCGGTGGCCTCGATGGCGCCGGCGGAGAGCTCCTGGACGGGCATCGCCTCGTCAAGGGCCTTGGGGACGACCTGCTCGGGGCCGGGGCCGGTGCGGATGGCGCGCTCGGCCTCGGCGCGGGCGGCCTCGGCCTGGGCGGCGCCCTGGGCGACCTGCTCGCGGGTCTGGTTGGGATCGTAGTCGCCGGTGAGCGTGATCTGGGGCTTGGGGGTGACGGTGGTGGCGACGGCCCCATCGCGGGTGGAGATGCCGGCGATGGCGCTGCGGGCAGCCTGGGCCTTTTGCTGGTCGCTGGCGGTGTCCGGCAGGCTGGCCACGGTGGCGCCGGCGCCCCGGTTGCCGGTGTAGCGGGGCTGCATGCTGGAGGTGACGGGCGCAGTGGGCGGCGGGGTGCCGGCGGCCGGCGTGTCGATCTCGGCGGTCTGGGGGGCGACGGTGCCGTCACCGGCGGCGTCGGGGGCCGACAGCTCGCCAGAGAGGCTGGCGGACAGCTCGGGCAGGGCCTCGTTGATGGCCGTGGCCTCTTGCTGCCAGCCCTGATCGACGTTTCCGCCGAGCATGGGCCAGGAGGCCGCCTGGGTGGTGGCGCCAGCCGAGGTGAAGTTCTCGAAGGACTCCTTGGCCGTGGCGCCGGCCGCGACCGGGGTGGGCGCTGCTGCGGGGGCGTCTCCGCCGCCGCCCGTGGCGCCGCCCGCGCCGCCGGTTGACAGACCGCCGCTCCCGCTGCCGGTGGCGCTGCTGGTGCTGCCGCCGCCGCCTCCGCTGGGGGCGGTTGGGGCCTGGGTGGGGGTCGCCGACTCGGTGGCGGGCGCCACGGCGGCACCCTCGGCGCCGGCGGTCACCGCTGCGGGGGCCCCGATGGCGCTGGCTGCGTCGCCGGCCGTGGCCACGCCAAAGCGGGCGGCGAGCTGGCCTTCGATGGCGGGCGCGGCTTCACCGCCGGCCATCCGGGCGACGGCCTGCATGGGGTTGGAGACGAAGTCCTGGGCCTGGCCGATGGCGCCCTGGGCCTGGCCGATCACACCCTGGGCCTGACCGGCGACGCCGCTGACGGCGTTGGCCGCGCCCTCGAGGCCGGGGATGGCGCTGCCGACCTGGCCGGCGATGCCCTGCACCTGCCCGGCGACGCCGCTGGCCTGGCCGAGCAGGCCGCTGGCCTGGCCCAACATCCCATTGGCCTGACCCAGCATGCCCTGGGCGGCGCCGGCGAAGCCGCGGGCCTGGCGCTCGTGGGGGTCGCCTGGCTGGGTCACACCGGGGCGACCGCCGCCGCGCACGGCGTGGTGCACCTCTTCGGCGAGCAGATCGATGCCGGGGGCCGAGGAGGGGTTGAACCGGCCGCGGCCGAAGAAGACGTCCTGGCCCTCGGTGACCGCCTCGGCGCGGTGGGCGGCTGCGAAGGCGTTGGCCTGCGGGCCGGTGTGAACGCGCACGTCCTGGGTGCCCTGGCCGAGCATGCCGCCCAGGGTCGAGCCCACGCGCTGGGGCAGGGGGCGACCGCCGCCCTGGGGCTTGGGCAGGCGGGGCATGGCGTCGCGGGCCATGAAGCCATTGGCGCGGCGGTGGCGGGTGGGCGTGGGGCCGTCGTGGGTGTGGGCGGTGCTGTCCTCTTCGAGGCGCACCGGCTGCCCCACCTCGGGGCGCATGTTCGGCGGCGGAGTCGGCCCGGCGGGGCCGCCGGCCACGGGCCCGCCGGTGGCCGGTGCCGTGGCGGGGGCGGTGTTGGGCTTGAAGTCGATGTGAAAGTGGTTGAGGTGGTTCGAGGCGTGGACGATGCGCTCGGCGTGGCTCTTCCAGGCCGGGTTGGCCTTTACGACCTTGGCGATCGCCTTGCCGATGTAGGTGTTCTCACGCGTCGCGTAGATGCGCTGCACGCTGGCGCCGTAGGTGCTGTCGGCCAGGATGTCGCGCAGCAGGATCGTGACGGCCTCTTCGGCCATGGTGGTGGGCAGATCGCCCGCTGGCCACCACTTCACGTCGGCCGACATGCCGGTCTCGTGGGTCTGGTGGTCTGGCGTGTCGCCGGCGTTCATGTTGGACAGGTCGCCCACCGACAAGCCGGGGATCTTCGCCTGGTAGTGCTTGAGCGCGTCGCGGGCGGCGGGCTGGATCCAGTGGTCGCCGCCCTCCTCAGGATCGATGCCGGGGTAGCGGCTGTGCTGATCGTCGCTCGGGTAGCGGGCCAGCAGGGTCATCGGCTGGGGGTGCTCGTAGGTGCTCTCCAAGCCCGACGAGCTGGTGATCACGAGGCGCAGGGTGAGCTTGTCGTTCTTCGAGACGTCGATCTTGTCGAGCTCAGCCGGCGGGATGCGGAAGAGCGGCATCGTGCTCGACATCTTCTGCTCGGGGGTGCCGCTCTTGCCCTTGAAGGTCTTGGCCTGCTGGCTGAGCACGCCGGTGCTCTTGTCGCGCGGGTTCTTGGCGCCAGACGAGAAGCTCTTGCCGATGATGTCGGCGCGGCGGCCATCGTAGAGGCTGCCGGTGGCGACCTTGCGCCCGCCCTGCACGATGTCGAGGCGCACGTCGGAGATCGACTCGGTCTTCGGGCCGACGGCGCGGAAGGTACCCCAAACGAAGACGTCGCTGACGCCGTCTTCATCGGCCTTGGGCCGTTGGGCCGACAGGGCGGTCATCGTTTGGGTGGGGCGCTGATCGTCGTGAAAGACGACGCTGTCGATCTTGATGTTGCCCGGGGTGGCCGCCTTGGCCGGATCGTGGGTGGTGCCGGCCGGGGTGTTGCCGCCGGTGACCTTGTCGTCATCGCGATCGCGGGAGAGCACGGCGCCTTGCTCGGCGGCGGGGGCGCTGGTGGGCGCAGAGGCCTCGACGGCGGGGGCCTCGACGGCAGGGGCCTCCGACTCCAGGGAGAGGGGGGCCGCGTCGAGGCTGGGGCCGCCCGGGCGCGACAGCTCGGTGACCACCTGGGCGGCGCGCGACTCGGCCTCGACCTCGGTGGCGTCGTGCGGGCTTGAGACATTCATGCCCTCGCCGCGATCGCCGCGGGGGCGCAGGCGGCCCTCCATGTGCTGGACGACGTGGGTGAGCTCGTGGGCGAGGAGGTGCTGGCCTTCGGGGCTGTGGGGGGAGAACTCGCCCTGGTTGAAGTAGATCGCCGAGCCCACGGTGAAGGCGCGGGCGTTGATCGCATCGCTGGCGCGCACGGCGGCGCCGTCGGTGTGGATGCGAACGTGGCTGAAGTCCACGCCCCCAAAGGCGGTGCCCAACTGGCTGGCGAGGCGGGTGGGCAGCGCGCGACCGCCGCGGCGGGTGGCGGTGTTGACGGC
>JBEIQK010000534.1:0-4632 GCA_040376505.1 Alphaproteobacteria bacterium
AGCAGCAGCCAGCCGGCGAAGGGCAGGGCCAGCGCCTCGGGCCCCAGCAGCGCGCCGCCGGCGGCGAGGAAGGCCGGGCCGGCCCTCCAGGCGAGGTCCCACCGCACAGAGACCAGCCACAGCAGGCCCGCCAGGAGACCGGCGGCGGGCCTCGGCGGGCCAGCACTTCTTCGGCGGCGCGGACGCCGTGCTCGGCGGCCTCCTCGAAGAGGGAGAGGCCGGAGAGATCGGTGTGGGCGAAGGAGACGGCGCCGAGCGGCTCTTGGAGGGCGTCGAGGCGCCCGTCGTGCAGGCCGACGACCGGCCGGGCGGTGCCATGGCCCCAACGAAAGAGGGTGATGTCTTCGAGGAGGGCGTCGATGTCGGGGTGGGCGGCGCGCAGGTCGGCGAGGACGCGCTCGGCCTCGGCCTGGGGGTCGGCGGCGAGCAGGGAGCGGCGGGCGGCCCGGGGGTCGGGGTCGGTCAAGGCCTCGTACCAGGAGAGCACGCAGGGGCCGTCGAAGGCGTCGGTCTGGTGGCTGTTGCGCACATAGCCAAGGCTGGGAGAGCCGTAGAGCACGGTGTCCCAGGCGAGATCGCAGCCCTGGCCCTTGGGCGCCCGGGAGACCTGCAGGGCGGCGACCTGCCAGGGGGCGGCGTCCACCGCGACGGGCCGGGGCTGGCCAAGCAGCGCGCCGGCGACGGGCGTGGGCACGCAGAGCAAAACATGCTCGGCGGTGACGGAGAAGGCCTCGCCGTTTTGCTCCACGACGAGGCGGCCGGGCGGCCCGGGCTCGACGGCGCGTACCACGGCGCCGGTGCGCAGGGGGGCCGGGCAGCGGGCGCGGAGCTGCTGCACCAGCCAGCCGTTGCCGGCGGGCCAGGTGAGGACATGGCTGCCCAACTCCAGGGCGGGATCGGGCCGGCGGGCGCAGTGGTAGTGCAGGCCGGCCCAGGCGCTGGTGGTGCCGAGCGTGGTGCCGTAGTCGTCGCGGCAGCCATACTCCACCCACCAGCGAAAGGTGGGCTCGGTGAAGCCCTGCTGATCGAGCCACTCGGCGAAGGAGAGCCCGACGAGGGCCAGGAAGGCTGGGTCGCGCGACGAGCCGCTGATGGGGATCGAGAAGGCGAACTTGCCGTCGGCGCCCACAGCCTGCTGCAGACGGGCGACCTCGGCCTGGAAGGCGTCGCGCTCGGCCCGGGCGGCGGCGGGGGCGATGCGCACGGGCCAGAGCCCCACCGAGAAGCGGCCCCCATTCCAGAGGCGCTCTTCGGGGGCGGCGGCCACCATGGTTTCGTCGTACTCGGGGCGGCCCTCGGCGGAGAAGCCGGTGATCACACCGAAGTCGGCGAGGAGGCGCCGCATCAGGCGGGCCTCGGGATTGGGCAGGGTGAGGTAGTGGGCGCCCCAGGGGTAGGGCCCGCGGGGGCCCTCGCCCGGCAGGGCCGTGCCGCCGGCGGCGTCGGCCAGCTCGAAGTGGGCGACGTCGGTGAGGCCCGCGGCGGCGAGGCGGTAGGCGGCGCAGAGCCCGGCGACCCCGGCGCCGACGATGGCCACGCTCACCTTCTCGTCGCGAACGGGCCGGGGCGGCGGGCCCCAGAGGCGGTGGCCGCGGGCGGCGTGCTCCAGGTCGGCGAAGCGGGCGACGGGGGTGGCGCGTGGGTGCCGGGGGGCGCAGGAGAGCCCCACCATCCCCAGGGCGCCGCCCAGCAGGGTGCGGCGCTTCATTGGACGCGCAGCTCCGCCCACTCCTCTTCGTAGAGCCGCACCAGCACTTGATTGTCGAGGCGGTTCACCTCGGAGGGCAGCGGTGCGATGTCGGAGGGAAAGGTAAACAGGG
Source organism: Alphaproteobacteria bacterium (assembly GCA_040376505.1). Taxonomy (GTDB): domain Bacteria; phylum Myxococcota_A; class UBA796; order UBA796; family UBA2385; genus JBEIQK01. Next base: position 1,821 of record JBEIQK010000534.1, read on the forward strand.
TGGGCAGCAGCTCGGCATTGAGAAAACGCAGGCCGGCAGGGAATTCCCGCGGTGCGGGCAGGGGGTTCTTGCTGCCCAGCACAAAGCCCCACTCGCCAAAGCTGGGGATGTAGGTGTGGTAGGGCCGCACGAGCAGCCCGGCGGCGCCGACGGTCTCCACGATGCAGCTCCAGGCCCGGCGCGAGAAGAGGGGGCTCGTCGACTGCACGCTGAAGGTGGCGCCCTCGGCCAAGGAGCGGCCGAGCATGGCGTAGAACTGCCGGCTGTAGAGCTTGCCCAGGCCGTGGTTGTTGGGGTCGGGAAAGTCGATGATGGCGGCGTCGAAGCGGGGTCCGTCGTAGGTGCGCAGCCAGACAAAGGCGTCTTCGTTGACGATGGTGACCCGCGGGTCGGCCAGCGAGCCGCCGTTCAAGGTGGCGAGCTCGGGCCGGTCGCGAAAGAGGCGGGTCATCTCCGGGTCGAGATCGACGAGGGTGACGGCCTCCACGCTGTCGTGGCGAAAGACCTCCCGCAGGGCGAGGCCGTCGCCGCCGCCCATCACCAGCACCCGTCGGGCCGGCGTGGCGGTGTGGGCCAGGGGCACCTGCACCAGGGCCTCGTGGTAGCGGTGCTCGTCGAGCGCGCTGAACTGCAAGGCGCCGTCGATGTACAAGCGCAGGTCGGCGTCGCGGCGGGTGACCACGATGCGCTGGTAGGGCGACTGCACGCGCAGGGCGATCGGATCGGCGAAGAGGTCGGCCTCAATTCGCTCTTCGAGGGTGCGGGCGAAGAGCAGCGTGCCGCCGAGCAGGGCGATGGCGATCAGGCTCAGCACCCGCAGGCGGGTCTTCACCCGGGGCGGGGCCTGAAAGACGCTGGCGGTCCACAGGCCGACGGCGGCGTTGACCAGGCCGACGGTGAGGCTCGACTGAAAGAGCCCTAAGCGGGGCAGCAAAAAGAGCGGAAAAAGCAGGCTCGCCGCGAGGGCGCCGATGTAGTCGAGGAAGAGCACGCGGGCGAGCAGGTCTTTGAGCGAGGCCTCGCGCTCCAAGATGCGCACCAGCAGCGGCAGCTCGAGGCCCACGCCCATGCCGATGAGGCCGACGATGATGAAGAGGATCGGCCGGAAGTTGGGGGTGTAGGCGAAGCCGGCGTAGAGCAGCGGCCCCTCGAAGCCGCCGAGGAGGGCCACGGCCAGCTCCACCTCGACGAAGCGGGCGACGAGGTTGCCCTCGACATGTTTGGAGAGGTACGAGCCCACCCCCATCGCCGACAGGTACACGCCGATGATGAGCGAGAACCAGGTGATGGTGTCGCCCAACAGGTACGAGGAGATCGCGCCGGCGATGAGCTCGTAGATGAGCCCGCAGGTGGCGATCAGAAAGACCGAGAGGAAGAGGACCCGCGCGATCGGCGGGGCGGTGGGGCGGGCGATCATTCGGAGGGGTCAGCCCACCGAGGCGGCGATGATGATGGCGAGCCCGAGGATCACCGAGCCCATGATGATGGCCAGGGCGGTGTTCTGGTCTTCTTCGATCTCCTTGCGCACCGAGAAGGGGATCACCTTCACCATCACCACGAAGGCGATGAAGAAGACGGCCACGCCGATGCCGGTGTAGGCCAGGGTCGCGAGGAGGAGGTCGAGATCGAGGGGATTGTGCATGGTGTGTCCTATTTGCCGCCGCTGTAGCCGCCACCTGAGCCCCCGGAGGAGGAGGGCATCGGCCGGGTCACCAACACGGGTCGGTATGAATTGGGATTCTCGCGCACCGAGGGCGGGGCGACCCCGACCGACAGGTCATCGGCGCTCGGCCCGAAGGCCAGCTTGAAGATGGCGAAGGCCACAAGCAAGAGGCCAAGGGCGGGGTGGACAGAGAAAAAGTAGCCGCGGACATCGTCGCCCATCTCAGACCCCCGCGTTCTGCCAGCGGCGCTGCTCAAAGGAGGAGGCGCCGAGGTGAAGGATGACCAGGGCCAGCCCGGCCCAACCAAAGACCAGCACCAACGGCCAGACGGGCGCCGGCGCCGCCGAGACCAACATCGACACCGACACGGGATCTTCGCCCTCGGCCCGGCTGGCCCGCAGCACATACTCACCGGCGGCGGGCCGGGCGACGACGGTGGTAGTGCCCCCCCAATCGGTGGACTCGTAGATGTCGGCCGTCGTGGTGCCGATCAGGCTCCAGGTGACCGGCGCCTCGGTGATCACGCTCACCCGCACGGCGCTGTTGAAGCGATCGGGCAGCGTGAAGGGGTCGCTCAGGAGCGGGGCGTCGCGGCTGCCCATGGTGCCGGTGTGCACCGTGAAGACGGTGCCGTCGCCGCCCACGGTGTGCCCGACGCTGAGGAGCACGCCCAGCAGCCCAAAGCCAAGGACCGAGCCAAAGGCGGCGCGGCGCACGGCGGGATCTTTGTAGGGGTTCGGCTGGTGCGGCGCGATGCCTTCGGGGCTGGTTCCGTTGCCGACGGCCTTGAAGGCGGCGAAGACCTCGGGGGCCGACAGGTAGGTGCCGCGCGACCAGGTGATCTCGTCGTGGCTGCGCTCGCGGCTCAGCATCAAGGGGGGTGCAATGTAGTCGATGGTATCGACGACATCGCCGGCCTTGGCCTCCCAGGTCAGCTCGCCCAACACATAGGAGATGGTGGCCTTGCCGCCGTTGAAGGCCAGAAAGCGGACGCCATCGAGCTCGGCTTCCTCCCCGTTGCTGCGGTCGGGTGGAGAGAAGAGCAGCTCGACAAAGCTCCAGTGGTGATCGGGATCTTCGACGAGCCAGCGGTAGCCCCGGTAGGGGTTGTGCAGCAGGAATTCCCACCAGGTGTAGCGATCACCCTC
>JBEIQK010000844.1:0-2732 GCA_040376505.1 Alphaproteobacteria bacterium
AGGATGCGGCGGTGGCCTCCCTCGGTGACGCCGTCGAGCGGCACCTTTTGGCCCTTCAGTCGCTGTCTCCCGCAGCCCTGGCAGAAGACCGCTACGCGCGCTTTCGGCGCCTGGGCGCGCTCATCGATCCGGCCCTCGCCGTCGCGCCATGAAGGTGCTGCTGTCGGCGGGCCGGCCCCTTCGTGGGCGCGTGGCGTTGCCGGGCGACAAGTCGATCTCCCACCGGGCCCTGCTCTTCAATGGTCTCGCCCAAGGGCGGGCCCGGGTGCGCGGGGCCCAACGGGGCGAAGATGTCCAAAGTACGGCCCGCTGCCTGCGCGCGATGGGCGTGGTCGTCGAAGAGGCTGAGGATGGCGCGCTATTCGTGGAGGGGCGCGGCGCCCTGGCAGAGCCCGGTGAGGTGCTCGACTGCGGCAATTCCGGCACCACCCTGCGCCTGCTGCTCGGCGCCCTGGCCGGTCAGACGGGCTTCTTCGCCCTGACCGGTGACGCCTCGCTGCGCCGCCGGCCGATGGGGCGGGTGGTGCGGCCGCTGCGGCAGATGGGCGCCCAGATCGATGGGGCAGGGGAGGGGAGCCGGGCCCCGCTCTCCCTTCGCGGTGCGGCGCTGCAGGCCGGGGACTTGTCGGTGACGGTGGCCTCGGCCCAGGTGAAGAGCGCGCTGCTGCTGGCCGCCCTGCGGGCCGAGGGCACCCTGCGCCTGCAGGCCCCGGCGAGCCGCGATCACAGCGAGCGCCTGCTGCGGGCGATGGGGGTCACCCTCGACGAGCACGACGGCGCGCTGGTGATGGCGGGCGGGCAGGCGCTGCAGGCCGTGGATGTCGACGTGCCGGCCGACATCTCGGCCGCCGCCTTCTTTCTGGTCGCTGGGGCCATCACGCCGGGATCGGCGCTCTGGCTGCCCGGCGTGGGCGTCAACCCAAGCCGCACCGGCGTCATCGACGTGCTGCGGCGGATGGGCGCCACGATCACGCTGGAAGCAGCGCGGGATCTCGCCGGCGAGCCGGTGGCCGATCTGCGCGTGGGGGCCGGCGGTCTCGTCGGCACCATCATCGAGGGGGCCGAGATCCCGCGGCTGATCGACGAGCTGCCGGTGCTGGCCATCGCGGCCGCCATGGCCGAGGGCGAGACGGTGGTGCGCGACGCCGCCGAGCTGCGGGTGAAGGAGTCCGACCGCATCGCCACCACCGTGGCCCTGGTGCGGGCCTTGGGGGTGGAGGCGGAGGCCTTGCCCGACGGCTTTGTCATCGCGGGCGGCGGCCTGCGTCGGGGCTGCGAGATCGACGCCGACGGCGACCACCGGCTGGCGATGGCGGCGGCGGTGGCCTCCTGTGTGGCGCCGGGGCCTGTCCAGATCGTCGGCGCCGAGGCCGCGGCGGTCTCCTTCCCGGAATTCTACACGGTCCTGGCCGCTCTGGGCGCGGGATGAACGGAGGCCAATTGTTGAATCCTCGCCCTCTCGCCATCGCCATCGACGGGCCTGCCTCGTCGGGAAAGGGCACGGTGGCGCGCATGGTGGCCCGAACGCTGGGCTACGCCTACATCGACACCGGCGCGATGTACCGCGCCGTGGCGCTGCGGGCCCAAGAAGAAGGCATCGACCTCGGCGACGGCGCGCGGCTCGGGGCCTTGGCGGCGAGCATCGACTTTCGCTTTCGCTGGGATGGCGAGCAGCTCCAGATCCTCGACGGAGAGCGGGATCTGTCGCGGGAGATCCGCACCGAGACGGTGGGCCGTGGGGCCTCGGCGGTGGCGGTGCTCCCGGCGGTGCGGGCGGCCTTGTTGGGGCGTCAGCGCGCGCTCGGCGCCGATGGCGGCGTGGTGATGGATGGGCGCGACATCGGCACGGTGGTGCTGCCCGACGCCGGGCTCAAGATCTTCCTCGACGCGGCGCCCAGCGAGCGGGCCCGACGGCGCCACGCCGAGCTGGTCCTAAAAGACCCAGGCCTCACCTACGAGGTCGTGCTGGCCGACCTGATCGCGCGTGACAAGCAAGACAGCCAGCGGGCGGCGGCCCCCTTGCGGCGGGCCGAGGGTGCCCGGCTGGTGGACTCCACGGGCCAGACCATCGAGGCGGTGGTGGCGACGATCTTAGGGCATGTCGCCAGCGTGAACGGCCAGGGCGACCTTGCCGGGTAGCCGCTGATCTGCTACCTTTCGCGCCCTTCGGAGACCCGGAGCCGGCGTTCCGGCCTCCTCCCGAGGATCAAGCTGTGCAGGGTCCTTCGGCTCTGTGTGGCGAGCCGGCAGCGCCGGTGGTGGTCTGCGCGATCGGGAACGCGCCCGCCGCCCACTCCCAGAATGTTCTGGTCGTGGCCCCTTCCTTGTCCCCTTGACTGATCAAGCTGTCGCCCACGGGCGACCCTGAGGCCTTTCCAACCCATGTCCAGCAAACAGCCCCTGTCCCTCGACACCAACCTCGCCGACCTCGATCCGAACGACTTCAAGGCGTTCTTCAACAACTACCTGAGCGAGAGCGTGATCCGCGAACAGAGCGTGGTCACCGGTCGGGTCATCAACATCGAGGGCGACTTCGTCGTCGTGGACGTCGGCTACAAGGCCGAAGGCGTCATCCCGGTCAACGAGTTCAAGGACGAAAACGGCGTCCTGACCATCGCCATCGGCGACGAGGTGCATGTGTACCTCGACCAGATGAGCGAGGACGAGGGCCAGCTCACGCTGTCCAAGCGCCGCGCCGATGAGATGAAGGCCTGGGAGGAGATCTCCAAGGC
>JBEIQK010000528.1:0-4658 GCA_040376505.1 Alphaproteobacteria bacterium
CAGGCGCGCAGGGCATCGTCGGCGAGGGCGCCGCGGGGGGCCAGCCAGGCGCACAGGTGCAGCTCGCCCGTCGGCCCGGGGCGCGCCGCCACCGCCACCTCCCGAAGGGCGGGGTGACCGAGCAGGGCGGCCTCGATCTCGCCCGGCTCGACGCGCAGGCCGCGCAGCTTGAGCTGATCGTCAAGGCGGCCGGTGACCACCAACAGGCCATCGGCCCGCAGGTAGCCGGCGTCGCCCGTGAAGAAGCCCGGGGGCGCGCCGCGCAATCGGGCCGCGGTCTCGGCCGGCCGGCCGCGGTAGCCGAGCATCAGGCCAGGGCCGAAGATCACGATCTCGCCGCGCTCACCGACGGGGAGCGGCGCGCCATTGGGGCCAACGACGGCGAGGCCCACGCCGGGCAAGGGCAGACCGGCGGGGATGTCGGGTTCGACCGTCCTGACCCGAAAGAAGGCGCTGCCGATGCCGGTCTCGGTGAGGCCATAGCCATTCCAAAGGTCCACGCCGCGCGCGAGGAGGGCCTCGGCGAGGTCGGCCGTGAGCCGCTCTCCCGCCGAGAGCACGCGCAGCGGCCCGCCCCAGGCCCGCCCGGCCGCCAAGGCGAGGCGCAGGGTGGAGGGGGTGGCGTTCCAGTGGGTGATGCCCTCGGCCGCCAGGGCCTCGGCGATCGCCGCGCCATCCTGTGTGGCTGCGGCACCCAACAAAAAGACCGATCCGCCGGCCCAGATCGGCATCCAGGTGTCGACGATCGACATGTCAAAGGCGAAAGAGGCCGCCGCCAGCGCCCGGTCGGCCGGCCCCAGGCCCAGGCGCCCGGCCATCCCGTCGAGGACAAGGGCCAGCGATCGGTGGGAGAGCACCGCCCCCTTCGGCCTCCCCGTCGATCCCGAGGTGTAGAGCACATAGGCGGGATCATCCAGCCCGCCGCCGATGGCCCCGACCGGCAGCCGGGCGCCCCGCGCCGCGTCGAGGGGGAGGGCCGGGCAGGGGCAGCCGTCGGGCGGGGGGTCGCCCTCGGTGAGGAGCAGCGCTGCGCCAGCGTCGGCGAGGAGCTGCGCCTGCCGCGCCGCGGGGTGGACGGGGTCGAGGGGCAGCCAGGCCGCGCCGGCGATCAGCACCCCCAACTGGGCCGCCAGAGCCTTCGGCGCCCGCTCCAGGCGCAGCCCCACCAGCGCCCCGGGGCCCACCCCCAAGGCAAACAGCGCGCCGGCGATCTGTTCGGCCTCTTCGATCAGCGCGTCACCGTCAAGGGATCCGTGAACGCTCGCAACGACGGGGCCTCGCCGCCCTCGCAAGCGGAGCGCCAAGGCCGACTCTACGCGAAGCCCCAACGCCTCGGGTGCCTTCGATTCGAGGATGGGAAAGGGCAACCAACGCCTCCCCTCGGCCCTCCACCCCACTGGAGGCGCCGCGCGCGCGACGGAGTATCATCGCAGTGGCGGCCGACAACGTCGCGATCCGGCACCTGCCGGCCCGATCTGGGTCTGTTGGCGCAGATCTTCTGCGATCTGGCCACCGACGGCGCTGCCTGCACCACGCACATGCAGATGGGTGGACATCGCCCCTGGGCCCGCGTACCGTTGGAGCACCGGAGGCCCCATGCTTGTGCTCGTTCTTGCCCTAGGTTGTGGATGGAACCGCAATACCCGCGACCTCACCGACGACAACCCTCCGCCCGAAGAGACCGCAGCACCCGTCGACAGCGCCGACACCGCCGAGGAGATCGTGCCGGTGATCGACTGCGACAACCTGCCGGCGGCCCCCATCACGCCCACCCAGATCGAGGGCGCACGCGCCTACCACGGCGTGGCCTTCGACGACCTCGGCAACCTGATCGGCTGGGACGGCCTCAACGCCATCGTAAAGTCCACCTACACCGGCGAGCGCGAGGTGCTGGCCCCTGGCTACAACCTGGTCGAAGGCATCGCGCGGATGCCGGATGGCTACTTTGTCGTCGCTGACAGTTACAACGCCAGCCTCGTCCGCATCAGCCCCGAGGGCGGCGCCGAGGTCCTCACCGCCGATGCCTATGGCGTCTACGCCGTCATGGTCGGCCCAGACGGCAACCTCTACATCGCCGACGGCGGCATCTCCCGCATCGACCCGATCACCGGTGCGCGCACCGAGCTGGTGCCGATGGGCTACCCCTGGTCGGCCCATGTGCTGGAGTTCAGCCTGGACAGCCGCCAGATGTTCATCGGCACCATCGGTTCGGGCGTCGTGATGGTGGTAGAGCTGGACGACGACCTGAACCCGATCACCGAGCCCGAGCCCTTCGCCACCGGCGTGGGCACCTACTGGCACGACGGCATCGGCATCGACGTCTGCGGCAACCTGTATGTCGCCGACTACGGCAGCAGCTCGCTCTACCGGGTGAGCCCCGACGCCGTGGTGGAGCGCCTCGTGCAGCCCCAGGGCTCGCTGTACGGCCACGGCCTGGAGTGGGGCAGCGGCGAAGGCGGCTGGCTCGACACCGCGCTCTACCAGCCCCAGCCCTACAACGGCTCCACCGTGCGCGAGGTCGTGATCGGCGTCCCTTCGGGCGACACGGTGCGCACCTGGGCGGGGGCGCCATGAGGGCACTGCTGGCCTTCGCCCTGGCCTGCGGCGGCGACAAGGGCGAAGACGCAGACGTGGTGCCGTCTATCGACGACACCGCCGACCCTGCCGACACGGCCGCCGAGCCCCTCCCCGACCCCGATGGGGTGCCGCTGGGCGGGGTCTGCGAAGACGCCAACCATTGGGGTGCCTTCCTGGTCAGCCGCACCGCCGACTACGCCTATGTCAGCGGCACGGTCTCCAACGCCATCGTGCCGGTGACCGAGCTCACCCGCGTCTCCACCCATGGCGACTGCACGATCTGGAAGCGGGAGAACCCCTTCTGCGAGCCGGCCTGCACCAGCGACCAGACCTGCTCGCTCTCCGGCGAGTGCCTGCCCTACCCCGAGGCCCAGGACCTCGGTCGCGTCTGGGTCGACGGCCTGCTGCTCCCCGTGGCGATCGATCCGGTGATGCCCGGCTACACCTACTTCGACACCTCCCTGCCCAATCCGCCCTGGACCCCGGGCGGCGCCATCCGGCTGCGGGCCGAGGGGGGCGGCTTTGGGCCCTTCGTCCTCCACGCCGTCGCCCCCGACCTCTTCGTCGCCGACTCCACCGCCTGGACCCTCACCGAGGGCGAGGATCTGCAGGTGATCTGGACGCCGCCCACGGCCACAACGCGCACCGAGGTGGTGATGGAGGTCAACGTCGACCAGCACGGCATCACCCCGGCTCGGGTGCGCTGCATCTGGCCCGACACGGGGTCCGGCACCCTGCCCGGCGCGGCGCTGGAGTCCCTCTTCTCGCTGGGCCTGTCGGGCTTTCCGCAGGGCACCATCCAGCGGCGCACCGCGGACCGCGTGGTTGTGGGCGAAGGCTGCATCGATCTCCAAGCCACCGACGTCCTGCGCGGCAGCGTCACCATCACCGGCTACACCCCCTGCACCAACGACAGCCAGTGCCCCGACGGGCAGAGCTGCAACGAGCCGCTGGAGCGCTGCGAGTAGGCGCTCAGCGCGGGGCCGCTTGCTGGCGCAGCAGCAGCTCGGCCACCGTGCTTGCGGCGCTGAGGCCCACCTGCCGGTTGCCCTCGGCGGTAAGGTGGCCCGGATCATTCGCCAGCACCAGCCGATCGACGTCGGTGCCGCAGCAGCCCCGCAGATCGAGCAAGGGCGTTTGGGTCTCGGCGCTAAAGCGGGCGGCCCACTCGAGGCCTGGGCGGTCGGGGGTGGGCCCGGACAGACCCATGTCGGCCTTGAAGGGCAACATGCCCAGCGCGAGCTGCCCTCCCCAGGCGGCCATCGTTGACCGCATCTCCGCCAAGGACTGCTCCCGCTCGGCGTCGGAGACCCGGGCGACCCGATCCGCCGCCCCCGCCTCCGCGAGGTTGGGCGACAGGGCCTGCTTGGAGAGCGGGAAGAGCAGGCGACGGATCGCCTCGTAGAGATGGGAGTGCGACGCCAGCCACACCCGCCCGGCGGCCAGCGGGGTGGCGGCGCCGCGCAGGTGCTCGAGATCGGAGACCAGCACGCGGTTGTGGTCGTGCAGCGGCAGGAACAGCAGGGTCAGATCCGGCTGGTAGGCGGAGACCACGTCGGAGAACAGTCGCGATGCCTGAACCGACGAATAGCCCGGCTGCCCCGCGTTGAGGACCTCAACACCCCCGGACAGGTGGCGCAGGCCTTCAGCGAGGCCATCCGCGACCGTCTCGTTCTGACCAACGCCCCAGCCAAAGACCGTCGAATCGCCCAGCACGGCCACGCGAAAGCGCCCTGGAGTGCGCGCCCTGGTCAGATCGGTGCGCAGCCCGTCGGGGTTGGTGCTGACCTGAAAGGCGTCGGGCCCGGTGTGGTTGTTGCCGAACAGTACGCTCTGCGACCCGGCGATCACGCGCCATCCGCCAACGCCGTCGGCCTGGTAGGCCGCCTCCACCCCGGCCAGCCGGGCCACACCTTCGGCGGCCAGCAACAACCCAATGCCAAAGAGCAAGGCGACGCCGGGCCGAGCCTTGCGGGAATTGGGCGCCATGGAATCGTAAACCTCCGGGGCGCCCCTAAAGAGCCGGTCGCTGATCGACAAGCGGCGACGTCGGAAACGGTGGCGCCGGGGGGTGCGCCCCC
>JBEIQK010001118.1:0-1633 GCA_040376505.1 Alphaproteobacteria bacterium
CCGCGGCGGCGTCGGCGGGCCAGGCGCAGCCCAGACGCAGGTTGAAGAGCAGCGACTGAGAGAAAATATGGTTGTCGTGAAACTGGGGCGCCAGCACCACGGCGCGGCGCCAGGGGGCCTCGCCGAGGCTGGACAGATCGAGGCCGCGCAGCAGCAACAGGCCGCTCTGGGGCCGCAGGTGACCGGCCAGGATCGCCGCCAGCGTGCTCTTGCCAGCGCCCGACTCCCCTTCGATCAGCACGCGATCCCCGGCCTCCACGCGCAGGCTCACCCCGCCCAGCACCGCGCGGGGGCGCCCCGGCGGCTGGTAGTGCAGGTCGACGGCCTCCAGCAGCGCCTCTCCTGCCGCAGGGGGGCGTCCAAAGACCGGCCCCGGCTCCACCGCCCCGCCCAGCGGCCCGCGCTCGGCCGCCCGCCAGAGCAGCCCCACCCGCTCATAGGCCAGCAGCGCGCCGGTGAGCTGATCAGCGGCGCGTTGGACCGCTCCCAGCGCCGCGGCGCCCAGCATCAGGCCGGCGACGCCGATCGCCAAGGCGGGGGCCGGCGCGCCCGCGACCAGCGTGGGCAGCAGGGCCAGCACCCCCAGCGCCAGAAAGCCCGGCCCGGCCGCCATCTGCAGGGCGAGGCTGGCCCGATCGTGGTCCACCGCGGCCTCGGCGTAGGGCCGCAGCTCGGCGTCCTCCTCGGCGTGCCACCGGTCGGGCGACAGGGCGGCGAGGCGGGTCTGATGACCGTTCATGCGCTCGATGAGGCCGCGCGTGAGCCGCTGGCGCGCCTGAACCTCCCGACGCAGCCGCCGGTAGGTGAGGCCCGCGAGCCCGATGACAAGCCCGATGGCCACGACAAAGGCGAGCAGGAGCAGCCCGCCGCCCGGCGCGCTCGCCAGCAGCGCCCCCGCGAGGAGCAGGTCCACCGGGGCGCTCAGGGCCGAGAGCCCCACCCCCAGGGCCAGCCCCTCCACCTGGGCGGCGTCGATCATCCGGCCAAGATGCCCACCGAGGCCGTCCAGACGCAGCTCTTCGGGGCGCAGGCGCGTGATGCCGAGCAGCAGCCGCCGCCGAAAGAGCAGGCCGAGCTTCAGTCCCAACTCACCCCGCCAGCGGGCCGACTGAAGCTGGAGCGGCAGGGCGGAGAGCGCCAGCAGCAGCCAGAGGATCACCGCCTCGCCGCGCAGGGTGCCGGCCAGGGCCGCGCCGCCCGTCAACCCCAGGCCGAGGAGCCCGAGCAGGGTGGTGCCGGCGGCGGCCGCGACGAGCCGACCGATCAGGCCGATGGCACCGGCCTCCTGGAGCAGGGCCCCCAGAGAGGCGTCGGCGGGCTGGCGCAGGATCCAGCCCAGAAAGACCTCCCGCTCGGCCAGCCAGACTCGGCTCAAGGCCGCGGCGGCCGCCGGTGGCAGGGTTTCGAGCAGCGCACGCCGCTCGGCCATCAGGGACTCCCGCACCCCCGCGCCCATCTGGGCGATGACGGCCTCGCGGGGCCGGGTGGCGGGGCCCTCGGGCCCGAGGATCTGCAGCACCGGCCCGCCGCCGAGCAGGGCCAGCACGGGGGCCTGCTCGCCGACCCCGATGCGCAGCAAGGCCGGCGCCGCCCGATCGAGGATGCCGGACAGCTCGGTGAAGGCGCCCATCAC
>JBEIQK010000805.1:0-2919 GCA_040376505.1 Alphaproteobacteria bacterium
CGCGAGGCCGAGCGGGCGGCACGCCTGCGCGCCGAGTCGAGCCGGGTGGAGGTCGCGCGGCAGGCCGCGGCCGAGGCCCAGGCCGCCGTGCGCGAGGCCCAGGCCCGCCTCGACGCCCTGGCCCCCGAGCAGCGCCTGCTGCGCCTCTCCTCTCTCGCGGGCGGCGAAGAGGGCCCCTACCGCCGCCAGGAGGGGCTGATCGCCGAGCTGCGTCGCGATCTGTCCAGCCTTGAACAGATCTTGCGCGAAGACCCCGAGAACCTCGATCGGGTCATCCTCACCATCGATGACCTCGACCGCTGCCCGGCCGACCGCGTGGTGGCCGCCTTGGAGGCCATCCACCTGCTGCTGGCCTACGAGCTCTTTGTGGTGGTGGTGGCGGTCGATCGGCGCTTTTTGGAGCGCTGCCTGCGCAGCCCCGGCCCCGGGCGGGCGGCGGTGACCGATCGGGCCGAGGCGATCGACTGGATCGAGAAGATCTTTCAGCTCCCCTTCGCGGTGGGCGGTCTGCAGCCCATCGGCCTCGCCCACATCCTGCGCACCATCGCCCCGCCCGGCGCGCCGGCCCCGGCGCCGATCGTACGCTGCCCGGCCGACGACGGCATCGAGTCCACCGAGCACTTCACCATGGGCGAGGCCGAACACGCCTTTTCGCTCGGCCTCGCCGACCTGATCGGCAGCCCGCGGGCCGGGCGGCGCTTCGTCAACACCTACCGCCTGCTGCGGGCCGCCGTGCCCGACTGTGAGCGCCCGGCCTTCCTTTCCGGCGAGCATCGCGTGCTGCTGCTGCTCCTCGCCGCCTCGGTGGGGGCGCCGCGGCCGACGGCGGGGCTGCTCCGTCGCCTCGCCCTGGGAGACACACCCGAGGCCGCCGTCGCTGCCCTGCGCGGCGCTGATCCGCACAGCCACGCCCTCGCCACGGCCTTGGCGGCCCACCTGCCCGACTGCGCCGCCGCGCCCCAGGTCTGGATGACCCAGGCGACCCGCCTCGCCCGCTACACCTTTTGGGGCACGGACGAGGACTGAGGCCGCCCCGCCCGTTGGGGGCGGCGAGAGGGTCAGTCTTCGTCGCTGTCGTCGATGGGATCGGGGTCGACGTTGCTGAAGATCTCCAGTGCGGGCCCGCGACTGGGGTGGGTGAGGTGGCTGCGAATGGTCGCGTGGCCGTCGGTGAGGCGGGCGATCTCAATGCCGAGGGTGCCCTGCTGCTGGATGAGCTGGACTTCGGTTTCGCCCTTGACGACGATGGACACATCGGCCATCGCCAGGGCAGAGGCGAGGGCGGTCAAAACGGTGACCCCGGGCTTGAAGACCACCTCGACGTCATTGCCCTTGGCGGCGATGCAGGTGACGGCCGTGGAGGTGACCTGGGCGGTGATGAAGACCCAGTCTTTGTTCCAGCGGGTGGGGTTTTGGTGGTGGACAGCGGACAGGGCGGCGGCGACCACGGCGGTATTGGCCAGGGACTCGGTGCGGGGGGAGAGGGCCAGCACATAGAAGGAGCGCATCCCACCGAAGGAGGCAGTCACCTCTCCGATGCCCGTGGCGCCGACGTCTACCCCGGTCTGGAAGGTCACATGTCGCTGGGTGGACCAGGATTCCGCGGGCTCGCCGAGACGGAGGTCGAGCTGGATGCCGAAGTCATCCTGCACATTGCCCTGGTGCTTCCAGGTACCGTTTTCGTAGGAGCCATAGTCGCCCATGCGCGTGACCTTGCCGGGCGGGTAGAGGCCGCGGAGGTTGAAGTCTGACTGGATGCTGCGGTGGTAGCGACGCCACATGCTCATGATGCTGTCCTCTTCTGTTTCGGATCCGGGCGGGATGCCTGGGATTCCGTGCCCCCATGTGCAAGGACTGTGCCGGTTCATGAGGTAAAACTGTTACTGGTGTGTAGGAAATTTGTTCATGCCGCATCAGCACAGTTGGAGCGCGCCTGCCGGCGCCTCGATCATGGACCTGGGTCATCTGCCCCGGACAGATGTGTGGAGCGATACGCCCTCGCCAAGGCGCTGGATGCCCACCTGCCAGACCGCCTCCCCGCGCCTTCGGTCCGGGTGGCCGGGCCCATCCGCCGCGCCGGCTCCCTCTTCTGGGCCAGCCCGGGGCTGGTCGCCGGCTTCAGGCGGGAACGGCCGGGTGCAGCAGGAGCTGCGGCGCCAGGCGCCGAAGCAGGGCCTGGGCCAGCCCGGGGCTGGTCGCAGGCGCCCGCAGCAGGAGGCTCGCGTTGATCGCCGCGATGAGGTGGGAGAACACGCTCTCTTCGGCGAGGCGCTCGGCCACATCGTCGCTGCTGCGGGCGGCAAACCAGGCCGAAACCTCGGCCCACTGCCACAGCCGCCATCCTTCGCCCCCGCCCTGGGCCGGCCTGGGAAAGGAGCCATCGCCACGCTTGCCCTCGGCCAGCAAGCGCACGCTCTCGTCGGAGCGGCCAACGCGGCGTGCGATCTCGGAGATCGTCACCAGCGTATTGGGTTCGACCCGCGACACCCGCAGGCCGGTTGACTCGACCTGCTCGATGGCGCTGAGGATGGCCTCCTGCGCGCTGACAGCGTCGCGATCGAAGTCGAGCAGCACGCGTCCGCCCGTGGCGCTGGGGGTGGCGTCATCGCAGCCCGCCTCGAAGAGGCGATCGGCCACCGCCTCGATCTCTGACGGTCGGAGGTCGAGGACCAGTACAAAAGAAAATGTGCGCATGGAGGCTCCGGGTGCGGTCAGGGCCCCTCGGGGCCGTGGAGGCATCGCTGCACGGCGCGGAGGATCTGCTTCGCGTGGTTCTCAGGGTTGCGAGGCGTGGACCACACGCTGATGGCGCAGCCCTCGCGGCTGTGGGCAGGGCCCTTGCCCACGAGGAGGGCGTGGCCGCCGCCTTTGCGAAAGGTCCAGCCATGCGCCTCGGCGAGCTGTACGGCTTCTTCAATA
>JBEIQK010000830.1:0-2809 GCA_040376505.1 Alphaproteobacteria bacterium
GCGGCGGGCAGAAAGCAGAGCGGCCGCAGGTCGGCCCCGGCCAGGGCCACCGTCCAGGGGTGCAGCAGGCCGAGGGGCAGCAGCCAGGCCGGCGCCGGCTGACCCCCGGCGGCGGCGATGCGCGGCAGGGCGGCGCCAGCGAGGATCAGGGCCAGGGCCTGGCTCGCCACCAGGGCGCCCACCCCGCCGCCAGCCGCCAGGATCGCCGCGAAGAGCAGGGTGACGCCCGGCGAGAGGTGCACGCTGGTGAGCAGCCCGCCATCGTCAAAGGAGAGGACGGTCTGGGTGAAGACCCCGGTCTCGGCCCCCGACCAGGCCGACTGGGCGAAGAAGGCGAGGTCGGGGGCCGAGAGCGACTGGGCGCCGCGCAGGCGGCCGAGGGCGGCGGCCAGCAGCAGGAGGGCCGGGCTCCCCAGCAGGAGCGCCCGCGGCCAGGGCATCGCTCAGCCGATCCCAGGGTAGACGACGGCGTCGAGCCCGATGGCGCGCACCTTCTCGGCGATGGCCTCCAGCTCGGCGGCGGGCAGCACCGCCACCCGCGCGTCGGCCGCCGCCCGGGCCACCGAGTAGAGCTGCACCTGGCGGAGCTGCCCGCCGGCCTGCTGGATGGCGGCGAGCCGCTCGACAAAGGCCTCGGCCTCGCCGGGCGGCGGCCCCTGGCCGTCCCAGCGGATCCACATGCTCTGGATCACGATCGGCCGGCGCTGGGCCGCGTCGCGGAGGTTGGCCAGCACCCGGGCGAAGGGCAGGTCGGTGCCGTCGACCACCCGGAACCAGGCCTCGGTGCCGGCATCGAGCTTGGCCCAGATCTCCCCGCCCAGGGCGTCGAGGGCGTCGAGGCCTTGGGCGACCGCGGGGCGGTGAAAGAGGGTGGCGTTGGTGAGCAGGTGCAGGCGCACGCTGCCGGCCCCATGCGCCGCCCGCACCTCGCCGACGATCCGCACGGCTTCAGCGAAATTGGAGGCTGCCGTGGGCTCGCCATCGCCGGCAAAGGCGATGTCATTCACCCGGCGCAGGGCTGGCGCGGCGGTGTCGAAGGGCGGGATCGACCACAGGTCGCCCCCATCGACGAGGCCGAGCAGGTGGTCGAGCTCGCTGCGGAGCCGCTCCCCATCGACCGCCCGCGGGCCGCCGGGGGTGCGGCGGTCGACCTGGCAGTAGGGGCAGTCGAAGTTGCAGGCCTTGTCGGGGTTGAGGTTCACGCCGATCGACAGCCCCGCCGAGCGCCGGGAGATCACCGCGTAGATGTAGCGATTGGGCTCATCTTCGCGCAGGCGCAGGCTGCGGCGGTGGTCGCGAAAGTCGAGGCGGTGCGGGTCAGCCGACATCGCCACGCCGCACCACATTGTAGACCGCGGTGGAGCGAGCCACCGGTGCTGTCTCGTCGTCCTGCACCAGCAGGATGTCGACCACGCCGACGCGGTTGCCCATGCGCATCACCGTCGCCAGGGCCCGCAGGGTCTGGTCGACCCGGGCCGGCCGCAGGTAGTCCACGCGCATGTCCAGCGTGCTGACCCGATCCTCGGGGCCCACCTGGCTGAAGACGGCCAGCCCGCCTGCGGTGTCGGCCAGGGCCGAGACCACCCCGCCGTGCAGGGCCGGCCGGTAGGGATCGCCCACCAACTCGGGGCGCGCGGCCACCCGCAGCTCGCAGTGGCCGGGGCGCAGGTCGTGCACCACCATGCCGAGCAGGCGGTTGAAGGGGATCTTCTCTTCGAAGAAGGACAGCAGCGGTTCGAAGCGGGGGTCCATCCCGCCGGCTTAGCGCGTGCCCACCTTGCGGGCGAAGGTGCGCACGAGCCCCGCGCGGTCGTCGTCGTGCCAGGAGCCCTCGGGCTGCAGGCCGGCGCGGATCAGGGCCAGGGAGAGGCTCTGGCGGTCGAACCAGACCCGGCGGCTGGCCCGGCACCAGCCGGCGTCGTCGTAGCCGCGCAGGCGGTGGATCGGGTGATCGAGCATCGGCGTGGAGAGGCTGAGCAGGCCGTCGGGCTCCAGGCGCTCGGCCAGGGCGGCGAGGCGGGCCACCGGCGCCTCTTCGTCTTCGATGGGGTCGGTGTGGACGATCACGTCGAAGGGGCCGTCGGGGAGCACATCCTGGAGGGGGCGCACGTCCAGGCCGAGCGACTGGCGCGCCCAGCGGATCTGGTTGGGGTCGCGGGAGAGCCCCACCGCCGAGAAGCCGCGCCACTCGGCGGCGGCGAGTTGCAAACCAAAGCCCGAGCCCACCTCCAGCAGGCGCGGCTTGGGCACCCCCTCCACGCGGCGGGAGGTCCAGCGGGTGCCGTAGCCCTGGCTGCGGATCCGCTCGATCCAGCGGTCGTAGCGGCTGAGGCCCTGGTGCAGGGTCGCCTCGTCGGGAGGGCGTTCGGCGCCGTGCTCGACGGCGTCTTCGGCCCGCCAGGCGTCGAGGACACGGCGCGGCGGCGGAGCGTCGACCCGGTGCAGGCCGCAGCGGCGGCAGCGCACCCAAACCCGCACCGGGTCGAGCAGGCCGTGGGTGGATACCTGGTCGGCGATGTCGCCCACCCAGACCGGATCGGCGTCGCCGCTGCCGCAGCCGGCGCAGGCGGCCTCGGTGAAGCGGCCGATCCAGGAGACGCCGCCCCCGGCGAAGCCCCCCTCCGAAGCGAGCGAGCGCCGCAGCAGCTCCACTGCCTGCCCAAAGCGACCAAGCCGCGCGTAGGCCTCGCCGAGGACATGCAGGGCGTCGGCGTTGTTGGGCTCCAGCTCTACAACGGCGCTGGCGAGGCGGCGGGCCCGCTCAGGGTCTGCGCGCAACGTCTCCCGGGCGATGGTCAGTCGGTCGACC
>JBEIQK010000350.1:0-6453 GCA_040376505.1 Alphaproteobacteria bacterium
GAGAACACCGTGCTGGTGGTGGGCGAGGGCGAGCCCTGGGGCATCGGCTTTCACACCTTCGACGTCAAGCGCCTGCCGCTGCTGACCGAGGTGCGCTGCTCGCTGCTGGTGGTCTACGACGGATCGGAGCGCACCCACACCGGCGTCATGGTGCTGCCGCCGCCGGCCCCGGCCTGACCCGGTAGACGGCCCAGGTGCCGGCCTTGGCGACCAGCTCCAACCCCTCGGGCGCCGCTTTGGCGCGCATCATCGCGCGCAGGCCCGGGTAGGTGCGGTCGACCCGGCTCTTCTCCAGCACCACGGTCGCAAAGCCGCGGCGCTGGGCCTCGCGCACCAGGGTGGCGGGGTCGAGCTGGCGCGGATCACCGCCGAGCTCGCGCAGGGGGATGGCGGCGTGCAGATAGCCGCCGGCGGTGCGCTGCCAGACCCAAGGGTGGGCGGTGAGGATGGGGGTCGGGGCCTCGGCCAGGAGGGGGGCCACCGCCGCCACCGTCTCCTCTTCGGGGTTCGGCAAGCGGGCAGCGGGGATGGTGAACAGTCCGATCCCCAGGGCCAGGGGCAGGCGCAGGCGGGCCGGCGTCAGCGCGGCGAGGCCGAGCCCGGCGGCGAGGGCGGTGGGCAGCACGAGGCGGGCGTTGGCGAAGGCGAGGCCGATCAGGCCGGCGTGGGCGAGCCCCAATGCCAGAAGGGGCCGGGCGCCTCGCTTTCCGACGAGGGCGCCCCCGAGGAGCGCGACCCCGCCGGCCAGCGCCAAGGGGTTGCTGAGGGCCATCCACAGGGCGCCGTAGAGGCCAACCGGCCAGCGCCGCAGGGTCTCCAGGCTGAGCAGCGCGGTGGGGCCGCCGGCGGCGATGGCGAGGTTGAAGCTCTGATCGGGCAGGGGCGAGCGACCGAGGAAGAGGGCCATGCCCCAGTGGGGCGCTGTGGCCAGGGCCAGGGCGAGCAGGGTGCGGCCGCGGGCTGGGCTGAAGGCCAGCACCACGGGGAGGGCGGCCAGCGCGGTGTAGCGGCAGAGCAGGGCCCCGCCGAGGAGCAGCCCGGCCTGCACCGGCCGGCGCTCCACCGCCGCGGCCAGGGCGGCGAGAGAGAGGGCGGCGGCGGGCAGATCGGTGCCCTCGGTGAGCCCAAAGGCGAGGAGGGGGGCGGCCACCAGGGCCAGCCAGCCGGCGCCGGGGCCGAGCAGGCGACGGGCCGCGTCGACGGCAAGCAGGGCGGCCCCGCCGGCGATCAAGCGCCCCGCGAGCAGGGCGTCGCCGAGCAGCGTGGTGCCGAGGCGCAGCAGCAGCGGGTAGCCCACGGGGTAGAGCGGATCGAGCCAGGCCTCGGCAAAGTCGAGCCGGCGGGCGCGATCGCAGAAGAACAGGAAGTCGACCAGCCGCAGGCCAACGTGATCCTGGTTGAGCCAGGCGAGGAGCAGGGCGGCGACGACAAGCGGGGCCGCCCAGGCGCGCGCCATCACCTACTCGTCGATCTTTTTGCCTGTGGTCTCCACCTTCTCGACCTTGGAAGGCGCCGGCCGGGGGGCCACCAGCTCGCCGGTGGTGAGCTTGAAGGTGCCGTTGATCCAGGCCACCATCGTGTTCTCGAGGCCCGGCGCGCGGTTGAGCATCACGGTGCCGTGGCCGGCGGCGTCGAGGGCCTCGAGGTGCTTCTGGCCCACGGCCTTTTCGTGCAGGGCGGCGGCCGAGCGGGCGGAGTAGGCGTCGTCGTTGGAGGCGACGAGGAGCACGGGCCGGTCGCCATAGGCGACGATGGCCTCGTTGACAGTCACGCCCTTGTAGTTGAGCCCGGGCGAGAGCATCACCACGTTGACGATGGCCGGATCGGCGGCGGCGGCCTGCAGGCAGAGGTTGGCGCCGATGCTGGCGCCAGCGCAGGCGACGTCGGTGACCCCCTTGCTGCGCAGCCAGGCCACCGAGGCTTCGACGTCTTTGCGCATGGCGGCGTAGTCTTCGGGGGTGGGCTCGCCGACAGGGGTGTTCTTTCCGTGCTTGCGCAGGTCGGGGGCGACCACCATGAAGCCGTTGAGCGAGAGCTTGCCGGCCATGTGGCGCCAGTCCTCGGCGCTGCGACCGACCATATGAACGAGCACCACGCCCTTCTTGGCGTTCTTGGTGGGCTCGACCAGGGCGTGCAGGGCGACGCCATCGGTGGTCTTGAGGGTGACGTCCTGCGCGGCCAGCGCGGCGCCCAGCAGAAGGAAGGGGGTCATCAAGGCTCCGGCGGCGGGAGGGGTTGAAGAGACAACCCTCGCCTGGGGCCCGCCTCTTCCATCATAGCGCGAGGGGTGGCCCTCTCAGGAGGGGGCGCCCGTGGAAAGGGGGGCGGGTGCGGGGATCAAGGCGTTGAGCTCGTCCATGAGCGTGGCGAGATCGAGATCGTAGGCCTCGGCGGCCTCGGCCAGGGTCTCGTCGTGGCGCAGGGCGCAGCCGTCGCAGGCTGGCAGGTGCCGAGCGGCGAAGAGGGCCCGCACGCCGGGATGCCGCCGCCAGACCTGGTCGAGGGTCATGTCGGCCGAGAACCGCGGGCGGGTCAGCACCGCAAGGTCGGCCTGGAGCGCCGTTGCGGCGCGGGCGGCGGCCGTCGCGGCGCGGGTGGCGGCGTCCTGGACCTGGGTGAGGGCGGCCAGCTCGGCCTGGAGGAAGGGCAGAAGGGCCTCACGCGAGGCCAGCAGGTCGCGGGCGCGGGCGCGCAGGAAGCCGTCGAGGCGGGGCCGGAGGGGCATGCGGGCGGGTAGCCTGTTTTGTTCAGCCGGGCACCGCCTTGACAGGCTCCAAGGCCTTCGATAGACGTTGCGGGTCCAAGGGGCAGGGCCGTTGCTTGCGCTTCTGGCCCGCTCGGTGTCCCGCTCAGGTCTGCTCCTCTTCGGAGGTCGCGATGGGTGGAGATGGCGCTGATGCGCTCCCCTTGTCCCGCTCTTTGATGATTCCAACCCCATCGGGTGCGCCCTGTAGCGCGCCCGATCTCGACCCCGATGTCCCCTTTATGGCCCTGGCCCTCGCGCAGGCGAGGCTGGCCGCTGATGAAGGGGAGGTCCCGGTGGGCGCCGTGGTGGTGTGCAAAGGAGAGGTCCTCTCTCTCGGTCGCAACCGCCGCGAGGCCGATCAGGACCCCACCGCGCACGCAGAGCACATCGCCATCCGGCAAGCCGCCGCCCAACTGGGCAGCTGGCGCCTCACCGACTGTGTGGTCTACGTCACGCTGGAGCCCTGCGCCATGTGCGCGGGGGCCATGGTCCTCGCCCGCGTCGCCCGCTGTGTCTACGGCTGCGGCGACCCCAAGGGCGGCTTCCTCGGCTCCCTGGGCGATCTGTCCTCTCATCCCCGCCTCAATCACCGCTTTGGTGTGCGCGCCGGGTTGATGGCCGATGACTGCGCTTCTGTGCTCCAGTCTTTCTTTCGCCAACGGCGAAAGCGCCGCGCTTCGGGGTTCGAGCCTTGAACTTTGGAGAGGTGGCCGAGTGGTCGAAGGCGACAGATTCGAAATCTGTTGTAGGCGTTCGCTTACCGAGGGTTCGAATCCCTCCCTCTCCGCCATTTTTTGTTCAGGAGAGATGACCGAGTGGTCGAAGGTGCAGCATTGGAAATGCTGTGTAGGGTGAAAACTTTACCGAGGGTTCGAATCCCTCTCTCTCCGCCACTTCCCTTCGTGGGCCTTATGGCCGGGCCCCGATGACTGTATGGATGTGAACCCCGCCAGGACCGGAAGGTAGCAACGGTAGCAGACCTTGCAGGGCATCGGGACAACCCGGCCAACCCACGGGTGGGTTACGCCGCTGGGCATGAGCTACGTAGCCATCGCCCGAAAGTGGCGCCCCACGCGCTTTGAAGACATCTCTGGCCAGTCGCACGTCACGCGCACCCTGCGCAACGCGATCACGCTGGGCAGAATCCACCACGCCTTCCTGTTCACGGGCGCGCGCGGGGTCGGCAAGACCACCGCGGCCCGTGTGCTGGCGCGTGCGCTCAACTGCGAGTCGGGGCCCACCCCGGATCCCTGCGGCACCTGCGCGGCCTGCAAGGAGATCCTCGCGGGTTCGAGCCCCGACGTCATCGAGATCGACGGCGCCAGCAACAACTCGGTCGACGATATCCGCGACCTGCGCGAGAGCGTGCGCTACCTGCCCCAGCGCGGCCGCAGCAAGGTCTACATCGTGGACGAGGTGCACATGCTCAGCAAGGGCGCCTTCAACGCCCTGCTGAAGACCCTCGAAGAGCCGCCGCCGCATGTGGTCTTCATCTTCGCGACCACCGAGTCCAACAAGATCCCCGACACCATCCTCTCCCGGGTGCAGCGCTTCGACTTCAAGCGCATCCCCGCGACGGTGGTGGTCGATCGCCTCGCCAAGATCTGCGAGGCCGAGGGGGTCAGCATCCCCGAGGCGGGCCTCAAGATGATCGCGCGGGCCGGCGAGGGCTCGATGCGCGACAGCCAGAGCCTGCTCGACCGGGTGGTGAGCTTCGGCGGCACCACCATGACCGCCGAGCAGGTGGCCGAGGTGCTCGGGCTCGTCGATCGCGGGCTGCTCTACGCCATGCTCGAAGGCATGCTCCAGGGCGAGCCCGACGCCTGCCTCGACGCCATCGATCGGGTCTACAGCTTTGGCTACGACCTCTCCGAGTTCACCCTGGAGATGCTGGAGCTGCTGCGCAACGCCACGCTGGTGGGGCTCTCGCCCTCGTCCAAGCGCTTCCTCGACGTGTCGGACGACGAGCGGGTGCGCCTCGAAGGCCTCGCCAAGAACGTCTCGCCCGACGTCTTCGTGCGCTCCTTTCAGGTGATGATCGAGGTGCACGAGGCGGTGTCGCGGGCGCCGCGGCCCCGGCTGGTGTTGGAGATGGCGGTGGCCCGGCTGACGGCGATCCGCCCGGCCCGGCCCCTCGACCAGATCGTCGATCGCCTCGGCGAGATGGAGCGTCGCCTGCGCCATGGCGCGGTGGGCGCCCGCCCGCGCAGCGCCTCGGGGCCTGGCGCCAGCGGCGGCGCCCGGGGTGGCGAAGACGACGGCGAGCCGCGACGAGGCCCGCCGGCCTCAGCGCCGGTCAAGCCTGCGACGAGCCCGGCGCCTTCGGTCTCTTCACCGGTGGTGGCCCCGCCCAGGCCCCTGCGCGCCATCGATCTGCCGCCGGCCGAGGAAGACCCGCGCGACCCGCCCCCGCCGCGCTTTGAGGTGGAGCCCCTGCCGCCGGTGGAGCTCGACGGCGAGGAGGAGGGCGCCAGCGGCCTGGTGTTGCCCTACGTCGACCCGGCCTGGGATGAGCGGACCCGCTTTCGGGCGCTGCTCGACTGGCTCGACAAGCAGCACGTTCGCTACAACCACCTCACCGAGGCCTCGGTGCTGCTGGCCTGCCGGCCGCCCTTGGTGGCGATCGCGATGGCCAGCGATCAGAAGCTCGCCAACGTGGTTGACCTCGCCCGCGATCGGGTGCTGATCGCCGGCCTCGACCGCTGCTTTCCAGGCTGCGATCGGGTCACCTTCGAGCTTCGGTCGGCCACCAGCCGCCAGCTCACCCGGCGCGAGCAAACCGACCTGGAGCGCGCCCAACTCATCGAGCTGCTCAAGGTCGAGATGGACCGCCACGAGCGGGTGGTCCAACTCAAGGCCCTCTTTGGTGCCCGGGTGACCGACGTGCGCCCCGGCCATGAGCCGCCGCCCCACTTGAAGGATCTGCGGTGACCGACCCCTTCCAGCAGGCCATCCGCCAGCTCTCGCGCTTTCCCGGCATCGGCGAGCGCACCGCCACCCGCCTCGCCTACTGGCTCCTGCGCCAGCCCCCCGAGGTGGCCGGTCAGATCGGCCAGGCGCTGATCGACTTCCGGGCCAACATGACCCGCTGCAGCCGCTGCTGCGATCTCAGCCCGCGCGACCCCTGCGCGCGCTGCGCCGATCCGCGCCGCGAAGACGGCCTGCTCTGCGTGGTGGAGCGCCCCCAGGACATCGGCTCCATCGAGGCTTCGGGTGAGATGCGCGGCCGCTACCACGTGCTGGACGGGGCGCTCTCGCCCTTGGACGGCATCGGGCCCGATCAGCTCCGCATCCCCGAGCTGCTCGCCCGCCTGCAGGATGGCCTCGTCACCGAGGTCCTCCTCGCCACCGACCCCGACGTGGAGGGCGACGCCACCGCGCTCTACCTGGCGCGGCTGCTCAAGCCCCTCGGCCTGCGGGTGACCCGCCTCGCCCACGGCATCTCGGTGGGCACCGAGCTGGAGTTCGCGGATCGCTCCAGCGTGGCCCGGGCGATCGAGAACCGGCGCGACCTGTAGGGGCGATCGGGCTTTTGGGGTCTCGACCTGCGCTGGCGCAGGGTTGCGTTAACGGGGCTCGCCTTGTCTGGCCTGGGCGCTTGTGTTGAGCGCCCTCCCCCTCTCGGAGCCCCTGTCCATGCTGATCCTCGCCCTGATGCTCGCCTGCGCGAACCCCGCCGACAACAAGTCCGCCGCCGAGGTGGTGCC
>JBEIQK010000348.1:0-6514 GCA_040376505.1 Alphaproteobacteria bacterium
CGCGTGGATGGGCTGCTGAAGCAGATCTTCACCCACATCACCCCCGAGAACGTGGCCGAGGTGGTGGCCCGGGTGATGGTGCTGGCCGAGCTGGACGTGGCCGATCGCGGCCGGCCCCAGGATGGACGGATTCGCATCACGCTGGTGGGCCCCGATCTGCCGCGCACCATCGACCTTCGCGTCAATGTCGCGCCGAGTCCGGCCGGCCAGGATCTGGTCATCCGCGTGCTCGATGCCCGACGCGGCCTGCTGCCCCTGCGGGCGCTGGGTCTGGCACCCGAGCTGCTCGCCCGCTGGCAGCGGGTGCTGCTCAACCCGGGCGGCCTGCTGCTGGTCACCGGGCCCACCGGCAGCGGCAAGACCACCACGCTCTACGCCTCGCTCACCGCCCTGGTCTCCGACGGCCGCAAGATCATCACCGCCGAAGATCCGATTGAGTATGTCCTCGACCATGTGAACCAGAAGCAGGCCAGCGCCCAACTGCCCTTCTCCGAGCTGCTGCGGGCCGCCCTGCGCCAGAACCCCGATGTGCTGCTCTTTGGCGAGCTGCGCGACGCCGACGCCGCCGCCACCGCGGTCGCCGCCGCGGCCACCGGGCACCTCGTGCTCAGCACCCTTCACACCGCCGACGCCGTCGGCGTGATCCCCCGGCTGCGCGGCATGGGGGTGTCCGACATCGACCTGGGCGAGGCCTTGTTGGGGGTGCTGGCCCAGCGCCTGCTCCGCCGGGTCTGTGTCGGATGCGCCCAGCCGGCGGAGCCCACCGCCGCCCAACTGCACCTCTTTGGCGAGGCCCTCGAAGGGCGCAGCTTCGTCAAGGGGGCCGGCTGCCCCACCTGCGGGGGCACGGGCTACAAAGGCCGGGTGGGGACCTACGAGCTGCTGCTCGTCGATCAGGGCTTTAGCGAGCGCATCATCGAAGGGGCGCCGGGCAGCGCCTTGCGGGCCTACGCCGCCAGCCAGGGCCACCTCACCCTCGTCGACGACGCGCTCAACCAGGCCGCCGCCGGGCTCACCACCCTCGATGAGCTGGAGCGCACCATCCCCCTGCGGCAGCTCACCCAATTGCGGAGCAATCAACCATGATCGCGCTGCTGATCGGGCTCGCCCAGGCCTCGACCTACACCGAGTCCC
This sequence comes from Alphaproteobacteria bacterium, assembly GCA_040376505.1. Lineage (GTDB taxonomy): Bacteria > Myxococcota_A > UBA796 > UBA796 > UBA2385 > JBEIQK01. The sequence continues at coordinate 1,135 of JBEIQK010000348.1, forward strand.
TCGACTTCGCTGCCGACGCCGGGCCCATGGTGGGCGGTACCGTGGTCGAGGGCCAACTGCGGGTGACCGACGCCGCCGCCCGGCTGCCGATGAGCGGGGCGACCACCGTTCACGGTCGGGTGGTGCTGCGCCTCGTCGAAGGGGCGGCCTTCTCCCTCTCCCTGGGCTCGGGCTCGGCCTTCGTGGCCGACTACAGCCCCGGCGGCGGCCTGCGCCTGGGCGAGAGCCACGCGCCGATGCCGCGGGGGCACTACGCCTGGGAGGTGGACTGGCTGCCGATCCTCGACGTGGCGAGCGGCTGGGAGGCGGCCGATGTGCTGCACCCCGAGTTGGTCTACGACGCCGCGACCGCCACCTTTCTCCTCTACTACACGGGCGCCATGGCGCCGGGCTATGGTTACCGCCAGATCGGTCTGGCCACCTCGACCGATGGCCTCACCTGGACCCGCGCGGCGACCAACCCGGTGGTGCCGATCTCCTGGGATCTGTCCACCTATGACGGCGTCCACGCCCACATGCCAACGGTCACCCAGAAGGCCGATGGCAGCTATGCGATGGTCTATGCCTGCTACGAGAACAGCCGCGGCAACCGCCTCTGCGGCGCCAGCTCGCCCGACGGCCTGACCTGGACCCGCAGCGGCGTGCTGCTGGACTTCGGCGCGGCGGGCGCCTTTGACGACGGCAGCCTGCGCGAGCCCGATCTGACTGTCGACGAAGACGGCACCTACCACCTGCTCTACAATGGAACGCGGCCCGACGAGCACTACGGCCCCACCGGCTACGCCACCTCGGTGGATGGCATCACCTGGACAAAGCAGGGCGCCATCTCGGCGGGAGAGGATGAGATCAAGGGCGGCAGCGTGCTCCAAGGCGTCTACGGCCTCGAACAGTGGTGGAACTGCGCTGACGCCATCTGCTACGCCGCCGCCGAGACCTGGACAGACTGGACCCAGGAAGAAGGGCCCGAGATCGCCAAGGGCTGGGCGCCCTGGAACGCGCACTATCTGCAGGCCCCCTCGGTGGTGCGGGTGGGCGACACGCTGCACATGGTCTTCAACGCCCTGGACTATCCAGCCGCCAGCCCCCACGAGGCGATCGGCCACGCCTGGACAGAGCCGCGGCCGGGCCAGGCGCTGACCCTCGACCTCGACTGGGACGGCGCGGTCTTCTCGGTCACCGAGGTCGACCACGGGCTCACGCTGAGCGCCCCCCTCGCGTCGGTCGAGGGCCTGGAGCTGCTCGCGGTGGGGGTGGCCGAGGTCGACAGCCTCACGATGACCTGGACGGTGGACGATCCGCCGGTCGACACCGGAGCGGGCGAAGACACCGGCCCCGCCGAGGAGCCTGACAGCGACACCCCTGCAGACAGCGGCCCCGACGAGGCTGCGCCCGACGGTTCGGAAGACGGGACAGACCGGTCGTCTTCGGGCAAGGGTGGCTGCGCCGCACCCGCCGGCGGCGCGCCGGGCGCCCTTCTGTCTCTCTTCGCCCTGGTCGGCCTCTTCGGCCGTCGGGCCGCTGCGCTTCGAGGCCGGTGAACCATCCCGCCTCTGCGCGGGCCCTCGTCTGCGCTGGCGTGGACGCTCAGGGCGTGCGCGGGGGGCCCAGCGTGTTGACCTTGCGCAAGATGACGGTGTCCTTGAGGCCCTTGAGCTGGCGCTCCAGGGTGGAGACGGGCAGGCCGGCCTCGGCGAGCAGGGTGTCCACCCGGCTGTCGGCGGCGATGGCCTGGGTCCAGACCACCTCGCCGCTGGCCGCCACCCCCTGGGCCCGGGCGGCGGTGTTGACGGTGCCGCCAAAGTAGTCGATGCCGGCGGCGTCGGTGTGGACGGCGAGGGCCGGGCCGACATGCAGGCCGATCTTGAGGCGGGGCGGCTGCTTCAGCCCCCGGGCCTCGACCCAGGGATTGAAGGCCGCCTGCATCGCCAAGGCCGCGCCGAGCGCCGTGCCAGCGTCGTGAAAGGCCGCCATCACGGCGTCTCCGATGGTCTTCACAACGGTACCGCCATGGGCCTCGATCACCGCGTCGAGCACGCGGAAGTGGTCGCGCACCAGGGCGTAGGCCCCGGCGTCGCCCATCTCTTCGTACATGGCGGTGCTGTCGGAGAGATCGGTGAAGACCAGCGCCACCGAGCGCACGCCGATGCGGGTGCCAGCCGCCAGCACCTGATGGCCCATGCGTTTGCGGAAGGCCGGCAGGGTGGTCAGTCGCGAGGCCGGGATGCGCGGATCGTCACCGCCCACGCGGGTGAGGTAGACGCGGCGTCGGCCCGGCGCGTCGTTGTGAACGGTGACGCGTTGGGGGCCGGCCGTCCCGTGGACGGTGCCTCCGGTGGTGGAGGCCCGCCAGTCAACGGCCCCACCCTGGGTGCCGGCGGCGAGGATGAGCCGGCTGTCGGCCTCCTCGCCGCCCGCCCCCAGCGTCCACTCGCCCGGCGGCAGGGTGAGGTGGGACTGCAGGGTCTGGCCGGGCCCCAGGGTGATGACGGCGTACTGCGAGGAGGCGCCGGCCGGGAAGAGCGTGCAGAAGCGCTCTTCGGTGCGCTTCATGACCGAGGGGTGCGGCGTGAACAAAACCTCGACATTGTCGCCCAGATCGCTGGCGAAGTCGATCCGGCAGGAGGGGCAGGCGGCGTGGTCAGCCAGATCGGAGAGGGTGGTGCCGCTGGCGACCTCGCCATAGCAGCGCACGCAGCGTACGCTCCAGTAGAGCTCCAAGGCGCCGACATCCACGCCGTTGAGCAGGTCTTCGAGCACCGTGTCGCGGTCGAGGCCCCACTGATCGGCGAGCAGGTAGCCGCGCAGCTGCCGCAGCTCATTGGGGTGGGAGGTGGCGAGGTGCTCGGTGACCCGCCGCACGAGGTCGGGGTTGGAGACGCCGCGCCAGCGCGCAAAGGCCTCCTGGGCCGCGGGTGGGAGGGCCCGCAAGGCCTGGGGCGGCTCGGCCAGGGCCTCCAGCGCAGCCTTCCAGCGCCGGGCGATGCCGGCGGCCTCCAATTGGGCGATCGGCAGGGCGAGGCGCGTGACGGTCAGGGTGAGGGAGATGCGAGGCCGCACCTGGTCGCCGTCGGGCACGAGGCGGGCTTCGTAGTCTGTGCCGAGGAGGAGCGGACTGTGTACGGTCCGAACCTGGCGAAAGGACTCCCCCCGCACCCAGGAGGTCCAGACCTCTTCAAAGGGGAAGCGCAGGCCCAAGGGCCCCGCCAGCAGGCCCTTGATCACCGAGAGGCCGTCGCGCTGGGCCTCCAGCTCCATCGAGAGCACGGCGCCGTTGCCGGCGACGCGGTTGAGCCAGTCTGTGTCGCCCACCAGCCGCCAGGCGCGCTCCTTCGGGACGGGCGGGCCCTCCACCTGCACCTGCACCCGCTGGCCGACGATGGCTTCGGCGGGGCCTGGCAGCGAGAGGAGGGCGGTCTGCGCGGACGTCATGGGGGGGCTCCGAGGCGCTGCCGGGCAGGCACATGATGCCCCGAGCGGCGGAGATGCAAAAGGGGGGCGCCCGCCGCGGCGCTAACAGCCCGGAATCAGAAAGCGACCTGCCAGCCCCGCGATCTCCCCGGGCGCCGCGGCGCTCGAGAGGTAGAGCCGCAACTCGGCGCCGCTGCCAGGGTCGACTTCGAGCAGGAGGTCGGGGGCGCCGTCGGCGTCCAGATCGCCGGCCCAGCGAACCACCGGCGTGCCGCGGGCCTCCTCGGCGAGGATCTGCCGGCGGCCCGCGCCGGTGCGGGTGCGGAGCAGCTCGACCCGGCTGGCCTCGGGGCCGAAGGGGCGGGTGAGCAGGCGGGTGAGGGTGCCCTCGCCCGAAGAAAGCACCACGGGCTCTTCGTAGGTGGTCCAGGTCGCCTCGGGCAGGGTGGTGGGCACGGCTCCCATGGACAAGGGAGTGCGCCCGCGCAGGAAGACGAGGCCCTCGCCGTTGAGCTCGGCGCTGAGCAGCAGGGCCTCGTTGCCTTCGTCGAGGGGGTCGTCGGCCGGCCGGAGTTGGGGCCGCACCTCGCGCAGCGCGAAGAGCCCGCCGGGCTCGGCGACGAGGGCCACCCAATTGCCCTGGGAGGGGCGCAGCGCCGCGGCGGCGGCCTGATCGAGGAGGGCGCCGGCCGGCACGAGGTCGAAGGGGTCAGCGGCCTGGGCGGCGGAGAGCAGGAGCGAGGCGAGGACGGGGACCATCAAAGGCCTCCAGGGTGCCATCCGCGAGGGGCCGCGGTGCTCGGGGGGACGAGGCGGATGGGCTCGACCATCCTGCAACATGGTTCTTGCAATGTCAAGAGCAATGCTGCGGAGGTGCGGCGCTGGTGTACATCTGCGCTCCTTTTACGATTCGGGTAGGCACAGACAGAGTTGAGGAAAATTCCTGCGGCCCCCTGCCTTGGGCTTCGCTAAGAGGCCAAAACCCGGGAGCCCTGGCGATGGACCCCTCCGATGACGTCTTGAACGACCTGCGCGCGGCCCTCCGCGCCGCCAGCCGTGGCCTCGTGGGCCGCGAGGGGCTCGTCGAGCTGGTGCTCCTCGCCGCTGTCGCCGGCGAGCACCTCCTCGTGGTGGGTCCGCCGGGCACGGCCAAAAGCGCCGCCCTGCGGCGGGTGGGCGATGCCCTGGGCGGGCGCACCTTCGAGTACCTCCTCGGCCGTTTTACCGAGCCGGCCGAGCTCTTCGGGCCGGTCGACCTGCGGCGGCTCAAAGAGGGGGTGGTGGCGGTGGACACCACCGGCATGCTGCCCGAGGCCGACTTTGTCTTCCTCGACGAGCTCTTCCTGGGCAGCACCGCGATCCTCAACACCCTGTTGCCGGTGCTCAACGAGGGGCGTTTTCGCCGCGGCAGCACCGATGTGGCCGTGCCCCTGCGGCTCTGCGTGGCGGCCAGCAACGCCCTGCCGCGCGATCCCGCCCTGGCGGCCCTGGCCGATCGCTTTGTGGTGCGGGCCTTTGTTCACCCGCTCGGAGACGATCAGCTCGAGGCCCTGCTGGCCAGCGCCGACGCTCCCCTCCCCACCGGCGGGCAGCTCCTGGGCGCCCTCGACGCCCTGCGGGCACGGGTGGGCGCGGTGGATCTGCAGCCCGCGCGGCCGGCGCTCGCCGCGGCGGTGCGCACCCTGCGCGACGGCGGCATCCAGCTCACCGATCGGCGCCTGGTGCGGGCCCAACGCCTCGTGGCCGCCGCGGCGGTCCTGGCCGGGCGCTCGGTCGCCGGCGCGCTCGACCTCTGGCCGATCCTCTACGCCGTGCCCACCGAAGACGAGCAGCGCCGGGCTCGATCCCTGCTGCCCTCTCTGCTCGCCGCCGCCGATCATCCGCTCCTGACCGCTGCCCTCGTCGGGGCCACCGATGGGCCCGCCGCCCTGGCCAGCCGCCTCGTCGCCCGCCTCGCCGCGCTGCAGGCGGA
>JBEIQK010000786.1:0-3001 GCA_040376505.1 Alphaproteobacteria bacterium
GGTCGGTGAGCTTCATGACTCTATATGACAGTGTCGCGTAACGCTGTCAAGAGGTTCGTTGGAGATCGTCGCTCCGTTTGAATCCGCCCGGCGCTTTGGGGCCGGCGCGCAGGGCGAAACCTTGCTTTCGGCGGGTAGCCTCCTTAGCCTGGGCTGGACTGGAAACCCCCCCGTGATCAAAGCCGCCGCCGCTTTCGACCCTCCTCAGGCCCGCGCCTGGCTGGAGCGCTTTGGCGACGGCGATCTGATCGCCGCCTCTACCTTCCAGCCGGGTTTGGAGGCGGTGGAGACCTCCTATGGACGGTGGGCCTTCCAGCGGGTGGGGCCCTTCACGATGACGCTCGGTGGCCCGCTCTGTGCTCCCGGCGACCGCCGCGCCCTGCTGGAGCGGCTGCTGGCGCTGGACCGACGCCCCTTCCTCGCCTATGTGCGCGCACCCCTGCTCGATGATCTCGACGGCACCGGGCTCTTCGCCGCGGGGATCGGCATGGATCGCCATGTCGACGTGCCCCGTCTATGCGCCGATCCGCCGCGGCCGGTGCGGGGCGCCTGCCGGAAGGCGAAGAAGGCGGGGGTGACCGTGGAGCGCCTCGATCTGCGCCACCCGCCCCCTGGCCTCGCCGCGCAGATCGCCGACCTCACCGCGGCCTACCTCGCCCAGGCCGCCTGCTCGGTGGAGATGCGCTTCCTCAACCAGCCGATGTCGCTCCAAGAGGATGGTCTGCGACGGGTGTACGGTCTCTACCAGGGCGGGCCAGGGCGGCGCAGGCTCTTTGGCTATGTGGCGCTCAACCCCATCTTCGAACAGGGGCGGCTCCAGGCCTTCCTCCTCGACATCTTGCGCTTTGCGCCCAGCCGCATCTGGGGCCTCTGGCTCAGCGTGGTGGCGGCGATCGCCGAGGAATTGAGCAAAGAAGGCTTGGGCCTCTCGCTCGGCTACTGTCCGCTCCACCAGCCCATGGCCGCCCCCCGCGGCGGCTCGCGGCTGCTGCAGGCCCAGGTCGACGGCCTGGCGCGCGCCCTGGGGCCCACGCCCTACCTTCAGCACCTGCGGGAGCGAAAGGCCCTGATACCTGGACAGTGGGAGCAACGCTTTGTCGTCTCTCCCACCCGCTTCGCCCCTCTGCCCTTTGCCCTTTGGATGGAGGCGATGGGCGTAGGGCTGCGGCGCATCGCCGGCCCTGGGCTGCTGCCGATCCTGGCGGAGGGACTGGGCCTGCGTCCGGCGGCGGCAGGGGGGCCGCGAGGAAGGAGGCCATCGCAGCGCGGTTGGGCTTCTTTGTGCGGTCGGGCCAGCTCCCGGCCCTGCCTTCGCCCTGGCAGCTTCGGGTGGGGCTGCTGGCGATGCTGCCGGTCACGCTGTCGGAGTCGCCGCGGGAGCGGGAGTCCAGTCGCCGCACCTGGCTCGGGCAGGTGCCCATTCGGGTGCCCTTGCAGATCCTCTACAGTCCCAGCCAGCTCGGCGACGCCTCGGGGCTCTGTCAGTCGCCGCGGCAGATCGTTCGGCACCTGCTCAGCGTCTACCATGAGCCGGCCTTCCTCGGCTACGATCTGCAGCTGCTGGCCTCGCACCCGGGCGGCCTGGCGCTGCTCATCGACGAGGCCAGCGCGGTCGCCCGGGGAGCCGGCCCTTGGGCGCCCCTGTTGCGGCGGCTGGTGGGCGGCACCGACTACCACGCCTCCTTGCCGCCGCTGGCCGCCGCGGCCCAGCGCGGGGAGTACCCCGATCCGCTCGACCTCGACCCGCGCTTCGTCACCCTGGTCGGCTTTTCGCGCTTCTGTCTCACCCTGCCGGACTGGCCCGAGGCCTCCTTCTATGGCCTCGACCGGGAGCGCATCCGGGACGGGGGGTGGAGGGGATGATCCCGCCGCACCCAGCACCCCATGGGCACGATCCCGAAGCGCGAGCCGGCGCCTTGGGGGCCTATGACCCGGCCTATGTCGCCGCGCATCTGCCCCGTCTTAAAGATCGGATTCATCGATACTTTCGGGCCGAGGTGCTCGGGATAGAGCGCCTGCCGGAGGGGCCCTTCGTCGCGGTGGGCAACCACAGCGGGGCGGCCTTGATGCCGGACTGTTTTGTTTGGTTGGGGGCCTACTACGCCGCTGGGCCGGCGCGGCCCCTGCTCACGCTGTGTCACGACGCCATCTTCGATGCCTACCCCACCGCGGTGGGTCGCTGGGTGGCTCGCTTTGGCGCCATTCGGGCCCACCCCGCGCTGGCAGCCGAGGCCCTGGCCCGCGGCTACGCGGTGCAGGCCTACCCGGGCGGCGACGCCGACGCCTGCCGCTCCTGGCGACGTCGGCACGAGATCGTCTTCGCCGGACGGACAGGGTATGTCGAGCTCGCCCGGGCCGCTGGGGTGCCGATCGTGCCGGTGGCCAGCCTGGGCGGGCATGGCGGTCTGCTCATCCTTCACGATGGCGTCGACTGGGCGCGGGCCCTCGGGCTGCACCGCTCCCTGCGGCTCGGCGCCCTGCCCCTCTCCCTCAGCCTGCCCTGGGGGCTCTGGATCGGGCCCTTGCCCGGGTACCTGCCGCTGCCGCGGCACATCTCGGTGGAGGTCCTCGATCCCATCGATGTGCGCGGCGACGCGGCCCAGGTCGACGCCGCGGTGCGGGCCGCGCTGCAAACCTCGATCGACCGGCGTCGGGCGGGCCGCTGGGCCCGTCGGGCTGCCCTGTTTCAGTCGGGCGCGCCGCGCCCTGGAGCGCTGTGATGCTGCTGTCTCGCCTTCGTTCCGCCACAGAAGATCCTGACGCGGGCTCGCAAGAAGACCTCCAGCGCCGGCTGGAGGCCATCTTCGCCCAGGCCCCCGAACTGCGGCCTGCGCCGGCCCTCTTCGACTACCCGCTGACCTATCCGCCGGCGATCGCCGTCCAGGGCCCGGCCCACGCCGGCGCGCCCACCGACATCGAGAGACAGGAGCTGGGCATCGGCGCTCTCCCTGCGGCGGGCTACTACTTTCACTTCGGATTTTGTCAGTACAAGTGTCGGTAC
>JBEIQK010000657.1:0-3819 GCA_040376505.1 Alphaproteobacteria bacterium
AGCGCCCGCGAGCACCGCAGCCAGGACCAGAACCGCTCGGCGGCCTGGGAGAAGCTGGTGGCGCTGCTGCGGGCGGCCTCGGTGCCGCCGAAGCTGCGGCGGCCCACCAAGGTGCCCCGCGGCGCCATCCGCCGGCGCCTCGCCGACAAGGCCCACCGCTCCGAGGTGAAGCAGGGTCGGGGCGGCGGGGGCAGCGGCGGCGAGGGCTAGCGGGGCAGGTAGCCGCGGCCGAAGACGACGTGGGCGATGCGGTAGCGGTCGTGCAGCACGATCAGCCGCCGCAGCAGCTCGGGGATGGCCGACAGCTCGGCGCGCCCACAGTCGATGTGGTAGAGGACGCGCCCGCCGCCGTGATCGTCGGGGTCGGAGATGTAGTGAAAGCGGCCGCGGTCGCGGGTGCCGAACTTGCCGTCGAAGCCGTCGCGGTACCAGTCGCCGATCACCGGGTCCACCACCGAGACGGCGTCGAAGTTGGCATCCTCGAAACGCACCTGCACGGGGAGCTGGTCCCAGGGCACCTGGCTGCTGACCCAGACGGCGAAGGGGTAGTCGGACTCGGGCCAGCGGGCGAGGATCGGCGCCTGGGCCAGGGCCTCGTAGCCGGAGAGGGCCACCACCATCGGCTGCTCGCCGACCTGGCCGGGCTGGCCGCTGTTGGGGTTGACGAGGTCCACCCGCACGCCGGCGTAGGGCCGGGCGCCCTCGGGGATGATGGCGACCACGCGGCCATCGTCGGCCCGCTTCATGCGGGCGGCCTCGGCCACCCAGCCCTGGGCCTCCATGCGGGCGGCGTGGTGGTCGAAGAACTCGACGTAGCTCTCGCGGTGGGCCTCGATGAACATGCGGGGGTGCACGTCGTCGGCGACGAAGCGGCGCCAGGTTTCGACGAAGGCGCTGGTGCCCTCGATGAAGTCGGGCTCATCGACCTGATCGTCGATGTACTGCTGGAGCTGCGCGAGGCCCTCGGCGGTGCGGCCCTGGCCGAGCAGGAGGTGGCCGAGGCCCTGGCGGGCGCGGGGGTTCAAGGCCTCGTGCTTCAAGATCTCGCGAAAGGCGGCCTCGGCCACCTCGCTGTCGTAGAGGTCCTCGGCGGCGGCGGCCTGCACGAGCAGGAGCTGGGGCATCATCATGTCGGCGAGGTTGTCCTGCCGATCATGGGCGATCTCCACGCCGCGGACGGTGAGCTGCAGGGCATCGCGGGCCTCGCCGCGGCGCAGCTCGGTGACCGCGAGGGCGTGCAGGATGTCGAGGCGATCGGGGGCCTTGCGCAGGGCGTCGCGCAGGGAGACGGCGGCCTTCATCGGATCGTCCTGCCGCAGGGCAGCGAGGGCCTACTCGGCCAACTCGTCGACGAATCCGTTCTTTTCGGGGGGCTGCGACATGGGGGCTCCAACCGGGAGGGCTCATGAGAGAGCGGGGCCGCCCATGCTAGCACCCTGCCCCCGGGTCTGGGGAGGGCTGGGTCGCGCTTTCACCGTCTCGCTTCAGGCGCGCCAGACCTCGGCGGTGTTGGGCCGGCCGGCGTCCTGCTGCTCGGCCTCGGTGTACGGACAGTGCCGACAGCCGGCGCCGCAGCAGTAGCCGCGTTGGCGCAGGTAGTGCGCGGTGAGCACCAGCAGGCCGGTGGCAGGGTCGATGTAGCCGGTCTCGCCCCGGGCGCTGGCGGTATCGTGCACCCGCAGGGCGCGGGCCTTCTGGGCATCATCGACGGGTCGTTTGGAGTAGGCGGGGCGCATGTCGGTCGGCGTATCCCAGTCTGCGATCGGCGCCGGTGGCGAGTGGGTCGAGCGCAGGCTAGCCGCGCCGATGTCCACCGACGACGCTCCCCTCCCCCGCCCCTCCTCTGCGGCCCTCGACGCGGTGCTGGGCCGGCCCTTGCCGGTCCTCGACCACGGCTTTGTGCGGGTCATCGACTATATGGGCGATGACGCGGCGGTGGTGCAGGCCGCGCGGGTCTCCTACGGCAAGGGCACCCGGGCGGTGAGCGAAGACCGGGCGCTGATCCGCTACCTGATGCGCCACCGCCACACGAGCCCCTTCGAGATGTGCGAGCTCAAGCTGCACGTCAAGATGCCCATTTTTGTGGCCCGCCAGTGGATTCGCCACCGGATGGCCAGCGTCAACGAGGTGAGCGCCCGCTACTCGGTGCTCGACACCGAGTTCTACCTGCCCGCACCCTCGGCCCTGGCGGCGCAGTCGGCCAACAACAAGCAAGGCCGCGGCGCCGTCCTCGAGGAGGGTGCCGCGACCGAGGTGCTCGCCCTCCTCAAGCGCGACGCCGAGCAGGCCTTCTCCAGCTACACCGCCCTGCTCGATGAGGCCGGGCTCGCCCGCGAGTTGGCCCGCCTCAACCTGCCGCTCAGCGCCTACACGCAGTGGTACTGGAAGATCGACCTGCACAACCTGCTGCACTTCCTGGCGCTGCGCCTCGACCCCCATGCCCAGTGGGAGATTCGCGCCTACGCCGAGGTCATCTCCGGGCTGGTGGCCGGCTGGGTGCCGCGCAGCCACGCGGCCTTCGTCGACTACCGGCAGCAGGCCTTCACGCTGTCCCGCGGGGCGCTCGACGTGGTGCGCCGGCTCGTGCGGGGGGAGTCGGTGGACAAGGCCAGCAGCGGACTCTCGGCCCGCGAGTGGGCAGAGCTGATGGCCGCCCTGGAGCGCCCCGAGGCCTAACGGGACTGGGCGGCGCGATCGCGCTCAAGCTCTTCGGAGACCAGACCGAGAACCCGGGAGGAGACCTCGATCACCTGCTCGGGGCTGAGGCCCTGGACCTTGATCAGGTGCTCGTACATCACCCGGGCGATGCGGTCGTTGCGGGTGTTCACGAGCTGCGCGGAGTGAAGCATGGGGCGGTCCTTGGGCGGGGTGCTCCCCCTCATGCAAGGATCGGGCCAGCAAAGGGCCGCCAGAAATGCCGATCCCAGGCGAACCGCAGGTTGGCCTGGGAAGGGCGCTACGCAGGCCCCGGGGGCGCGCCGCGTAGCGCCCTACGCAGCGGCTACTTGCCCTCCATCGCCTTGCGCACCATCTTGATGTACTGGCGCAGGTTGGGGATCTCGGCGTTCAGGGTCTGGGCGCGCTGGAGATCCTGGAAGGCCTGCTTGGAGTTCTTGCGGTAGTGGTGCGAGATGCCGCGCTTGCACCAGGCCATCGCGTCGTTCGGGTTCCGCTCGATGGCGGCGTCGTAGTACTCGATGGCCCGGCGGTAGTCCTTGCGGGCGAAGAAGAGGTTGCCCATCTCCACGATGGGCTCCGACGAGGCCGGGGCGATGTCGTCGGCGCGGTGGAAGTCGCTCATCGCGGCGCCGTAGTCGCCCAACTCCATCAGGCAGCGGCCGCGGCCGATGTGGGCGTCGTAGACGCCGGCCTTGGTGCTGAGCAGGTCGGAGTAGCGCACCACCGCCTCGGTGAGATCGCCCTTCTGCTCGGCGTCGCGGGCGCGGTTGATGAAGGCCCGCACCTCGGCCTCGGTGAGGCCGACGTCGGCGCGACGGGTGCGCTCGATCAGGATCGAGGGATCGGCGGCGGCGGTGGGCGCGGTGGGCCGCGAGTCGCCGTCGTCGGTGAGCTGCGGGACGTGCACGTTGGAGATGTCGTCCTCGACCGGCTCCGCAAAGCTGACCGAGAAGCCGGCGCTCTCCACGGCGGCGACCGCGGCGCTGCTCTGCTCAACGCCCTCTTCGTCGCCGCCCTCCAGGGCCAGGGTGGGCATCAGGGCGCGGGCGCGCCCGACGCCGAGGATCTGGATGGCGGCAGAGCCTTCGCGGGGCTCGGCGAGGCCGACCTGCGGAGAGACCGACCGGGGCTGCGAGAGCG
>JBEIQK010000429.1:0-5585 GCA_040376505.1 Alphaproteobacteria bacterium
CACCCTGCCCTCGCCCTTGGGCCCCCTGCACCTGCGCGTCGAGGCCGGCGCCGTCGTCGGCCTCGCCTTTGTCGACGGCCCCGCGCTCGGCGACGATCCGCTGCTCGACGCCGCCGCCAGCCAGCTCCTCGCCTACTTCGCCGGCCAGCGGCGCAGCTTCGAACTGCCCCTGGCCCCCCAAGGCACGCCCTTTCAGCGCACCGTCTGGGCGGCGCTGGGCGCCATCCCCTATGGACAGACCCGCACCTACCGCGAGCTCGCCGTCCAACTCGGCGACTCCGGCGCCCTGCGCGCGGTGGGCCGGGCCAACGGCAGCAACCCGGTCGCCCTGCTGATCCCCTGCCACCGCGTGATCGGCGCCGATGGCGCGCTCACCGGCTATGCCGGCGGCCTCGACCGCAAGCGCGCCCTGCTGGAGCTGGAAGGCAGCCTGCGCCAGGCCGCGCTGCCCTACTCCTCGTCTTCGTCTTCGCGCTGAATGTAGCCGATGTCTTCGAGCAGCTTCTTCGTGGCCTCGTCGTGGGTGACCGCGTCGCCGCCGGCCTTGCCGCGAAAGGCGAGCCCTGCGCCTTCGCCGGGCAGGGTGCCGCCCATCGCCTGAAAGGGCCCCTGTTCGGCGCCCCCCGCCGTAAAGGTGACCGTGGCATCGAGGGGCAGCACGGCGAAGCGGTCGCCCGGCACCACGTCGAGCGCGGTCTGGCGCCCGTTCTTGACGAGCACCCCGCTACTGGTCACCCGGCCCGCCGCCGTCGCCTCCCAGGGCGCCCCCAGCAAGGTCTCGCCCAAGGAGAGCAAGCGGTCGCGGTCGGCCGCCCGCTCGGGCCCCAGGGCGCTGCGCTCGGCCGGATCGGCCTTTACGTCGAAGAGCTCGGTGGCACCGCTCTTCAGGTCCCACTCCACCCGCAGGCCTTGATCGTAGATCGACAGCCGGTTGGTGGTGAAGCGGCTGGTCTCGCCCAGGAAGGGCCGCGGGCCGAGGGCGCCGCCGCTCCAGGTGGGGGAGAGGTCGCGGCCATCGGGGTTGAGGCCCTCGATGCCCGTCCAGGCGGCGATGGTGGGCGCGATGTCCTGGCTGCCCACGTCTTCGTCGGAGACCACCCCCTTGCCCACCCCCGGCCCGGAGAGGATCAGCGGAATGTGGAGCTGCTCGGCGTAGAGCGTGTGGGCGTGGCCCCAGGAGCCGCGCTCGCCAAACTCCTCGCCGTGGTCGGAGGTGATGATGAAGCGCACGCTGCGCCCGGCCGCGTCGGCCGCCGCCTTCACCCGGGCGAACTGATCGTTCACATAGGCGATGGCCTCGTCGTACTGGGCCCGCTGGTGCTCCATCGCCTCGTCTTTGAGCGGGTGCTTGTGGTAGTGCTTGTAGTTTTTGTACTTCGGGTCTTTGCCGTCGGGCGCCCGATCGAACCTGGTGTCGTAGGGGGCCGGCGGGTCGTAGGTGTAGTGCACATCGTAGACATGCAAAAACAGAAAGACCGGCTTCTCGGGCGGCAGGCTGCCCCACCAGCGCAGGGCCTCGTCGACGACGTCGGAGGCCACGGTCTCACCGCGCAGGTTGGCCTTTTCGGTGTGGATGCCAAAGTCGTTGAATTCGTCGAAGCCCCGATCGAATTTGAACATCCGCGACACATAGAGGGTTCCCACAAAGCCGCCCGTCGCGTAGCCCGCCCCTTGCAGCAGCTCGGGCAGAAAGGGCGCCTCGGCCGGCAGGCTCAGCTTGTCTTCGATGATGCCGTGGGTGGTCGGCAATTGGCCCGTCAGCATCGTGGTGTGGGCCGGCAGGGTCCAGGGGCTGGCGCTGCGGGCCTGGCTGTAGCGCACCCCGTCGGCCGCCAGCGCGTCGAAGAAGGGGCTGGTCTCGCGCGGGTGGCCATAGCTGCGCAGGTGGTCGGCCCGCAGCGTGTCGACGCTGATCAGCACAATGTCGGGCCGCGCAGGGTCGCCTGCCGGGAGCTTTTTGTCGCCGCCGCAGCCCAGCAACAGGAGGAGCACGCTTACCAGTGACGCCATTCTGGCCACCCCGCAGGAAGGAACCACAACGACAGCGGCAGCACCGCCGCCATCACCAGGGCCAGCAGGCCCAGGCGCCAGCGCTGTTCGCGCAGCAGCGCCGCCGTGCCGGCCCGATCGGTGACCAGGGCGGCGATGTAGACCATCAGCAGCGGCTCCAGCGGCACCCGGTAGCGCGAGAGCCCCGCCAGCGCCGAGATCGCCGCCATGTGGTAGAGCAGCACCAGGGCCACCAGCACCCCGCCGCCGCTGCGGGCCCGCAGGGTCACCGCCGCCGCGCCCAGGGCCATCACCGCGAGGTTCCAGCCCGCGTTCCACAGGATGATGGCCTCATCGAGGATCCAGGGCATGCCCGGCCAGCGATCCCAGCGCAGGTGCCGCGTGAGCAGCGAGTGGGGCGTCATCATCTGGGCCACGCGCAGCGGCATCCGCGCCACAAATTCGCCGGGGTTGTCTTTGATCCAGGCGATGCCCGCCTGGGTCTGGCAGGTGTCGCGCTCCATCGCGTCGCGCCGGGCCGCGCAGGGCTCGCGACCTTCGGCCTTGACCCGATCAAAGGCCCGCTTGGACAGATGGCCGTTGCCATAGTCAAAGCTGATCGGCTCGAAGTCGTTGTTGCCCAGGTACATCATCTGGCCGAGGGTGCGGTCGGAGACCACCTTGGCGCCGAACTTGTCGCTGGCGTACAGGCTGTAGGGCGCCACCGTACACACCGCCGCCGCCGCGATCAGCGCCCCCTGGGCCCAGGCCACCCGGGCCTTCCAGCGCCCCCAGACCATGCCGAGCATGAAGATCGGCACCATGTAGGTGGCCACCCCGCGAAAGAGCACGCAGATGCCCGCCAGCACGCCCACCTGGGCCGCGGTCACGAGCCCGCCGCGCCCCCCTTCTTCGCGGCCATCGCCCTGCTCGCGCGCCCGCAGCAACAACAGCAGCAGCCCCAGCAGGATGGTGCCGTAGATCACCTCGCTGAAGAGGCGGATGCTGAAGAAGATGAGGTGCGGCGACAGCAGGTAGAGCCAGGCCGCGAGGCGCTGGGCGCGCAGGTTGCCGGGGAAGAGCCGCCCCACGAGGTGGTAGAGGAAGACCGCCGAGACCCCCGCCGAGACGATCTGAAAGGGCACGATGCCCGCCGCCCAGCCCACCGTGGCCTTGAGCAGCCCCAGCAGAAAGGGGTAGCCCGGCGCCCACAGCCAGCCCGCGCTGGCGGTGATGCCCTGCCCATCGACGAAGCGCTCGGCGATCTTGATGTAGGTGCACTCATCGCGGATGCACTGATCGGTGGGCCAGAAGGCCAGGGGCAACAGGCGGAGGAGGAGGCCGACCCCCAGGGCCCAACGAAGGTTGCGATCGAGGCGCCAGGACATCGGCCCCGATTAGCGGATCTGGCGCAGCCCGACCACCAGAGCGCTTGCGGGTGGCCTCGCCATCCTCTACACCGTGTAGAGCGCAATTTCGCCGGACACCGCCATGATGCTCCTCCTCGCTGCCTTCTTCGCCTGCTCCTCTGAAAAGGAGGACGCCGACGGCTTCACCGGCGACGACACCGCCGCCACCGAGGGTGACGCCGACAGCGACGCCGATTCAGACACCGACAGCGACGCCGATTCGGACGCCGATGCGGACGCCGATTCGGACGCCGACAGCGACGCCGATTCAGACGCCGACGCCGACGGCGACCCCGATCCCGACTGCAGGCCCACCTTCACCGCCTCGGTGGTGGATCCCGACGGCGCGATCTGCGTCGACTGCCCCGCCGGCGAGCCCCTCTCCGTGCTCGCCGCGGTCGAGAACCCCTGCGCCGTCAACCACACCGTCACCTTCTGGGCGGGCTGCATCCTGCGCGGCGTCACCGTGGCGGGCAGCGGCCCGGCGCCCGTCGTAGAGCCCTGGGCCTGCACCGAGATCGTGATGGAGCTGTCGATGCCCCCCGGCGAGCGCCTCACCGAGAGCCACGACATCGGCGCCTACGACCCCGGCGAGTGGGACCTCACCGCCGTCTTCACCGACAGCGACAGCCACACTGCCACCACCCCCTTCCTCACCGAGTAGCCCATGCGCCTCCTGCTCCTCCTCTCCCTCGCCGCCTGCGGCCGCTCCTCCAAAGACAACACCCCCGACGACGGCGTCATCGACGGCGGCGGCGACGAGGGCGGCACCGAAGACAGCGCCACCCCCGAAGACAGCGGCGGCGCCGACGACGGCGGCACCGGCGGCACCGGCGACGGCACCGACGGCAGCGCCGACGGCGGGGGCACCACCGGCAGCGGCACCGGCGGCGACACCGACGAGCCACCCCCCGACGGCGGCGGCGGCACCGATGGCGGCGGCAGCTCGGTCTTCGACAGCACGATGGGCGACATCAGCGACCTGCCCTGCGAAGACGAGCTCGTCTACCGCGCGGAGATCTGGACCGCCGAGGGCGGCGCCTGCACCGCCTGCGACGAAGGCGTGGAGCTGTTCATCGTCGGCCTCGTCGCCAACCCCTGCGACGCCGACATGGAGTTGACCACCACCAGCGACTACCTCGTCAGCAGCGTGGAGATGCTCAACACCAGCACCGGCGAGGGCATGGGCATGGGCGTGGGCAGCACCGGCGCGCCCGCCGCCACCTGGTCGGTGCCCGCGGGCACCTACATCCTGGAGGCCTTTGGCGTGGGCTACCTCAGCACCGGCGACTACAAGCTCTCCATCCAGTTCGCCGACATGGCCGGTCACGACGCCGCTAGCACCTTCCGCGTGGAATAGGGCGCCCCGCTCCGATTGCCCGGGCCGCGGTCCCGCTTTACGCTGCCGGTCTCCACAACCTGGGAGCACTGCGTGACCGCCATTCTCACCACTGTCGCCAACGGCAAGGTGGTCTATTTCCACTACACCCTGACCAACCCCGAAGGCGAGGTGCTCGACCAGTCCGAGGCGGAGACCCCGCTCGCCTACCTGCACGGCGCGGGCAACATCGTCCCCGGGCTCGAGACCGCGCTTCTGGGCCGCCACGTCGGCGATGAGTTCGTCGCCATCGTCTCTCCCGAAGAGGGCTATGGCGAGCATGACGGCGAGGAGCCCCAGGAGGTCCCCCGCGACGCCTTCCCCGACGACATGGAGCTGGAGCCTGGCATGCCCGTCTTCGGCGAGACCCCCGACGGCGACCACGTCGCCCTCTGGGTGGTCGAGGTCGATGACGAGACCGTCAAGCTCGACGCCAACCACCCGCTCGCCGGCGTCACCCTGCACTTCAAGGTGAAGATCACCGAGGTGCGCGAGGCCACCGAAGAAGAGCAGGCCCACGGCCATCCCCCCGGCTTCGACGGCGCCGAGCACGACGAGGACGATGGCTGGGACGACGAAGAGGAGCTCGAAGACGAAGACTTCGAGGATGAGGACGAAGACGAAGACGGCGAAGAGGACGTCGGCGAAGACGAGACGCCCCGCGACAACTGAGCCCCCTGCCGCCCCGCCCCTGCGCGGGGCGGCTCGCTTGGGGCCCCTCTGTTCAAGCCGCCAGACGCGGCCGCAGGCGGTCGAGCACCCGCCCCACGAGGCGCTCGGCCGGCTCGCTGGCCTCCAGCACCCAGGCC
>JBEIQK010000877.1:0-2610 GCA_040376505.1 Alphaproteobacteria bacterium
CCGAGACCGACATCGTCAACCTCGTGAAGAGCGGCATCCCCAGCCTGGAGATCATGAACTCCCTGGCCGACGCCATCGTGCACCAGAACCTGAGCGTGCTCACCCGTGGAAACACCCTGAAGCACGAGGTGCTGCTGCTCGGCGGGCCCAACACCTACCTGCCCTTCCTGGTGGAGTGCTGGCGCAAGCGCATCCCGGAGACCTGGCAGAGCCGCGGCTACGAGTACCCCCGCGACCGCCCGATCGAAGAGCTCATCTACACGCCCGAGAATGCCCAGTACTACGCGGCCTTCGGCGCCGTCATTTTCGGCCTCGCCGAGGCCCGCGACGCCACGGTGGGCCGCTACAAGGGGCTCGACGGCCTGAAGAAGTACATCCAGTTTGGCCGCTCGGCCCGCCTGGGCGGCAACGCCGGGGGCCCGCTCGTCAAGAACACCGATGAGCTCGACGCCTTCAAGGTCGAGTACAGCCTGCCCATCTTCACGTCGGCCACCTTCACACAGGGCCAGGTGGTGCGCGGCGTCATCGGCCTCGACGGCGGCTCCACCAGCAGCAAGGCCGTGCTGGTCGACTACGAGACGGGGGATGTTCTCTACAAGGCCTACACCCTGTCCAAGGGCAATCCCATCCGCGACACCAAGGAGATCCTGGCCGAGATCCGGGGCTATGTCGAAGATCAGGGCGCCACCTTGGAGTGTATGGGCTTCGGGGCCACGGGCTACGCCGCCAACGTGCTCGAAGAGTCGGTGCGCGCCGATGTCAACATCGTCGAGACGGTGGCGCACATGCAGGCCGCCGTTCGCTATGTGCCCGACGCCGACGTCATCTGCGACATCGGCGGCCAAGACATCAAGGTGCTCTTCCTCACGCCGAGCCGCGACGGCGGGCGCGACGTCAAGGACTTCAAGCTCTCCAACCAGTGCTCGGCCGGCAACGGCATGCTGCTGCAGGCGATGGCCGACCAGTTTGGCGTCAAGCTCTTCGATTATGCCGAGACCGCCTTCGCCGCCGACCTCTCGCCCAAGTTCAGCTATGGCTGCGCCGTCTTCCTCGACGCCGACCGGGTGAACTTCCAGAAGGAGGGGTTCACCGCGCCGGAGATGCTGGCGGGGCTCGCCCAGGTGCTGCCGAAGAACGTCTGGCAGTATGTGGTGCAGGTGCCGCGCCTCGCCGAGTTCGGCCGGGTCTTTGTGTTGCAGGGGGGAACCCAGCGCAACCTCGCCGCCGTCAAGGCCCAGGTGGACTACATCAAGTCCCGGGTGCCCGACGCCAAGGTGGTGGTGCACCCCCACTGCGGCGAGGCCGGCGCCATCGGCGCGGCGATGGAGACCCTGCGCGTGGTGCGTCGCAAGGGCACCAGCACCTTCATCGGGCTGGAGCAGGCGATCAACCTGAAGTACACCAGCAAGAACGATGAAGAGACGGTCTGTCACTTCTGCCCCAATCACTGTTCGCGCACCTTCATCGACACCGAGACCCCCGACGGTCGCACCAGCCGCTACATCTCCGGCTTCTCCTGCGAGAAGGGCACGGTGGAGAGCAAGGACGCCCTGAAGGAGCTGGCCCGGAGCCGCAAGATCATCCGCGACCGGTACCCGAACCTCGTGGCCGAAGAGGCCGAGCTGGCCTTCAAGCACTTCTACGCCGCGCGCCCGCTGCCGCCGGCCGGCTCGAGCAAGCGCGACGTGGAGGTGAAGCGGCTCTCCTTCATGCGCATCGCCCGCAAGGCCTTCAGCCGGGGCTTTCTGCGCTCGAACCGCGATCTGTCCGAGGTGAAGATCGGCATCCCGCGGGTGCTCAACATCTACTCGGTCGGTCCGTTTTTGCGCACCTACTTCGAGACGCTGGGTGTGCCCTCCAACAACATCGTCTTCTCGCCGCCGACCTCCGAGGAGATGTGGGCCGAGGGGGGGCGGTATGGCAGCATCGATCCCTGCTACCCCTCCAAGGTCATCCAGGCGCACATTCACGAGCTGATCTTCCACGCCCACGAAGACAAAAAGAGGCGCCGCGGCCCGCTCAATTACATCTACTACCCCTGCATCACCCACATCCCCAGTTGGGTGGTGAATACGATGGACAATGCCTCCTGCCCCATCGTGGCCGGCAGCCCCAAGGTGGCCCGCGCCTCCTTCACCAAGGAGGTCGACTTCTTCAAGCGCGCGGGCATCGAGTACCTCGACGATCCGGTCACCTTTATGGAGCCGAACCTGCTGAAGAAGCAGCTCTTCGAGATCTGGGGGCCCCGGCTCGGCGTCACCGAAGACGAGAACGACTGGGCCGTGGACGAGGGCTTCGCCGCGCTGCAGGCCTTCAACGACCACATGGAGGCCAAGGGCAAGGCCATCCTCGAAGAGGTCGAGCGCACCGACAGCATCGCCATTTTGATGATCGGCCGTCCCTACCACCAGGACCCGGGGCTGAACCACGGCATCCCCGAGGAATTCCAGGTGCTGGGCTACCCGATCCTCAGCATCCGCAGCCTGCCCAAAGACCGCCGCTGGCTCCAGCGCTTCTTCGGCACCGACGACCCGCTCGACATCAACGATGTCTGGCCCGAGAACTACTCGGTCAACAGCGTGCAGAAGGTCTGGGCCGCTCGGGTAGCCA
>JBEIQK010000973.1:0-2183 GCA_040376505.1 Alphaproteobacteria bacterium
CGTGAACTCGGTAGTGGAGCCAGACGGGGTGGAGGGGCTGGCGGAGCGCCTGCGGGGCTTGCTCGCCTCGGGGGCCGATGACATCAAGCTCATCACGGCGGTCGACGAGCTGGTGGCCCTGGGCCAACACGCGCAGCGGGAGCGGGTGATGGGCGCGCTGGCCGGGCTCCTGGACGGGCTGCCCTTCGATCGGTTTCCCCTGTTGCGGCGCAAGGTGTACACCGTCTTGTCGCCGGCGGCGATTGGACTGGAGTCGGTTGACGCGGCGGAGCCCTGGCGCTGCTTCATCCCGTTGACGGAGCGCACGGTCGACGCGAAGCACTATTATCCCTGCTCGGTCTACCTGCGCGAGGGGGGCGCGCCGCTCGGAGACGTGGGCGACAGCGCCGAGGTGCAGCGACAGCGGTCGGTGGCCTTTGTGAAGGGCCACGACTGCCGACAAGACCCGATTTGTGCGCGCTACTGCCTGCACTGCACGCGTCTGTACAATGACGACGTCAACCGGGCGGCCCAGGTTCGGGTGGAGGAGGCGCGGCCGCCGGTGTATTACCTCGTGGTGAGCCCCCTTGGGCTGCGCCACGCGGCGGGGCTGGCGGCGGCCTTGGGGGCCGAAGGGGTGGGGCTGGGCCGGCGGTGGGACCTGTTTCAGTGGGCAGACGCGGCCGATCGGCTCTACCGCGGCGGGCTCTACGCCAAGCGGGTTCACCCGCCACAGGAGGGGCTCCCGGGTATGGAGCGCTCGGCGCGCTACCATCGGGCCTGGCGTGAACGGTACCTCGAAGACCGGGGCGCCGTCTGGGAGGTGCCCGAGGCAGCCCACTGGTGGCATCTGGTGCGGTCGAAGCGGCGGGTGCGGGAAGGATTTCCCAACGAGTGGGCAGGGACGGGCGACGGTGGGGCCCCGCCGCTCTTCCTTCATGCCTTTCACCTGCCCGAAGAGGAGGACCTCGCCGACTCCTGGCTGCGGACGCGGGCCTTTCGCCTGGAGGGCCGGGGCGGCTGAGCGGGGCTGGGGATCAGCCGCTTCGGGCGGGCAGGCGGGTCCAGTCCACGAGGCCCTTCTTGGCGGCGTCGGGCTGACACCGCGCGCAAAAGAAGGCGTCATGACCGTTCACGCCGCAGACCCGAATCGGGTCGCCGCAGCGCGGACAGGGCTGGCCCTTGCGGTTGCGCACCGAGAGGAAGTCGCGCACCTTGTCGTCCCAGGCCGGCTGGCGGCGCTCGAGCTCGGCGGCGGCGGCGGCGAGGGTGGCGGTGATGCCGGCGTGCAGGGCGGCGACGGCCTTGGGGTCGAGGCTGCCGGCGCGGGTCTTGGGGTGCAGGCCGGCGGCGAAGAGCACCTCGTCGGCGTAGGCGTTGCCGAGACAGTCGAGGGCGGTCTTGTCGAGCAGGAAGGTCTTGAGCTGCTCGCGGCGGCCCTTGAGCAGGGTGCGGAGCGCCTCGGGGGTGAAGGCGGGGGCGCGCAGATCGAGGCCGGCCGGGCC
This sequence comes from Alphaproteobacteria bacterium, assembly GCA_040376505.1. GTDB lineage: Bacteria > Myxococcota_A > UBA796 > UBA796 > UBA2385 > JBEIQK01. Next base: position 1,485 of record JBEIQK010000973.1, read on the forward strand.
GAGGTCGGGCACGGCGGGGCGCTGGTCGGGGGTGAGGAGGGTGACCTTGGACATCGACTCGCTGTCGACAAAACGGAGTTGGGCGTTGTCGGCGAGGTCGAGGGCAAAGGCGAGGTCGCGGGGCGCCTTTTCGGTGGGGGCGCCCAACGAGAAGCGACCGGCCAGCATGGGATTGACGACGAGCAGCAGGGGGCCGAGGTCGAAGAGGAGCGAGGCGCGGTGGCGGGTGAGGGACTGGATGACGAGGCCGGGGAGGAGGGTGCGCGGGTCGCCGCCCGTGAGGTTGCGCAGCACGACGGGGGCGGCGAGGGTGAAGCGGATGATCGTCTGGCCACGCAGCCGGTCGTTCATGTGGGGCTGGAGGTGGTCGAGGTCAGGGCGCTCGGGCATGGCTCCACCGGGGGCGGCCGGCGGGCCGCGGGGTCAGAGGTTGCGCAGGGTCCGGCTCGGCGGCGCGCTGGCTGCGGGAGGGGCTGGTGAGGGGGGCAGGGTGGCCTGGGCTCCGGGGGGAGGGCAGGCCCAGCGCATCGGCGATATCGTCGATCAGGGCGCGCAGGTAGGGGGTTGTGCTGGGGTCTACGGAGTGGGCGCGCCCATCGAGGCCCTCAAGGGCAGGCGCGCCGTGCAGGGCCTCAGAGCCTGCATTCCCGACCCACAGGCCCCCTCGGTCAGGGGGCATTGGACGCGCCTCCCCAGCGC
>JBEIQK010000434.1:0-5559 GCA_040376505.1 Alphaproteobacteria bacterium
CGAGGGGGTGGCGGTGCGAGACGCGGCCACCCTGCGCCCCGGCGATGCCCTCGACCTGCGCTTCGCCCGCGGGCAGGTGCGCGTGGTGGTCGAAGCGGCCCTGGGCTCAGGCGGCGAGGGGGCGTAGGGCGCCGAGGTGGCTGCTCAGCAGCGCCTCGAGCTGGGCAAAGCGGAAGGGTTTCTCCAGGTAATCGTCCATGCCGGCCTCCAGGCAGCGCTCGCGGTCGCCCTCCATCGCGTTGGCGGTCATGGCGATGATCAGGCGCCGCGGCTGGTTCTCGGCCTGCTCGCGGGCGCGCAGGCGGCGGGTGGCCTCGTAGCCGTCGAGGATCGGCATCTGGCAGTCCATCAGCAGCACGTCGAAGGGGGCCTCGGCGCGGGCCAGGGCCTCCTCGCCGTTGCTGGCCGTGGTGACCACGCAGCCGAGGCGCTCCAGCAGGCGGCTGGCCACCATCTGGTTCACGGGGTTGTCCTCGATCAGCAGCACGCGCACGGGCCCTTCGCGGGTGGAGGCCGGGGCGGGTAGGGGAGGCGCCGGGGCGGCCTCTTCTTCGACGACGGGGGGTGCCGGCAGGCGCAAGATGAAGGTGCTGCCCTGGCCGGGCACGCTGACGGCGGAGAGATCGCCCTGCATGGCCTCGGCGAGGCGGCGGCTGATCGAGAGCCCCAGCCCGGTGCCGCCGAAGCGGCGGGTGGTGCTGGCGTCAGCCTGCATAAAGGGCTGAAAGAGGCGGGCCATCGTCTCGGCCGACATGCCGATGCCGGTGTCGCGCACCTCCACCCGCAGCTCGGGGCCCGTGGCGGCGGTGGACATCGACAGGTGCAGGCAGATCGTGCCGCGATCGGTGAATTTGATGGCGTTGCTCACCAGGTTCACCAGGATCTGGCGGGTGCGGGTGGGGTCGCCGCGCAGGCGAGCGGGGGTGGATGGGTCGATCTCCAGGCGCAGGCGGAGGCCCTTGCGGGCGGCCTCGACCTCGAAGAGCTGCATCACCTCGGCGGCGAGGCGGGCGGTCTCGATGGGGATCGACTCCAGCTCGATGGTGCCGGCCTCGAACTTGGACAGATCGAGGATGTCATTGAGGATTACCAGCAGGGTGTGGGCCGAGCTGCGGGCGGTTTGCAGCAGGCTCGCCTGTTGGGGGCAGGTGGCGCTGGCGCCGAGCAGCTCCAGGGTGCCGAGGACGCCGTTCATCGGCGTGCGGATCTCATGGCTCATGTTGGCCAGAAACTGGCTCTTCGCCCGGGCGGCCTGCTCGGCGGCGAAGACGGCGCGCTGCAGATCTTCGGTGCGGTGGGCCACCCGGGCCTCCAGGGCCGCGTTGGCGGCGCGCAGCTCGTCCTGGTGGTGGCTCGCGCGGATCGACCAGCCGATCAGCGCGAGCCCGAGGATCCCCACGAAGGCATCGACCACGAGGCGGAGCTGCTCGGTGGCCATCACGGCAGGCTGGCGGTGCAGCAAGGTGGCGGGGGAGGCGGCGACCAGCGACCAGGGGGGCAGGCCGCCGGGCAGGCGGATGCGGTGCTCGATGCGGGTGAAGGGCGGGGTGGTGGGGGCCAGGGCGCCAAAGAGCAGCGCTCCGGTGCTGGCCTGGCGCACGCCATAGCGCGCATCGGGGAGCAGCCGGCCGAGCACCTTGGTCCGCAGCACCGCCGCCACGCCGCCGCGCAGCGTGCCGTCGGGGCCGAAGAAGGGCAGGGTGAGGACATAGCCGGCCCGATCGGCGTCATTGGGGTGGGCCGGGTCGAACTCGGAGTTGTCGCAGGTGACCAGCTCGGCGGAGAGCTCGGCGGGGTAGTCGAAGCCGGCGACGCTGGCCTCGTTGGGGCTGCGGCGGCGCAGGCGCGCGACCTGCTCGGCCATCGCGGCGTACTCGAAGCGCTCGATCTCTTCGTGGTGGGGGTCGTCGGCCTCGGGCGGCTGATCGCCTCCGCTGGCGCCCACGATCAGGTGATCGAAGGAGGTGATCGGCCCTTCCAGCTCGCCTGTGACTGGGTCGATGGCACTTGGATTGAAGTCGACCGGCAGCAGGTACAGCTCGAAGAGGGCGACGTTGAGGGCGAGGTTGTTGTAGATCTCCTGGGCGCTGGCGCGGGCGTCGCCGTCGAGGCCTTCGCCGTGGCGGCCGACCTGCCGCACGCCGGGCAGCCGGGCCAGCGTGCGGATGCCCTGGTAGGTCAGGGTGAGGGCGCGGCTGACCTCGCTGGCGACCCGGTCGGCCTCGTGGGCCTGGTCGGCGTTGAGGGTGGCGCGGGCGCTCCGCAGACGCTCGTCGGCGATGTGGTGGTTCAAGGCCACCAGCCCGCCCATCGCGGCGAGGATCAGCAGGTGCAGGGGGGCGAAGACGCGGGCGAACATGAGGGGGAAACGGAACTCAACCCCCCCCGCCGATAGCCCCCGGGCGGCCTTACCAGCCGGCGAGGCGATCCTCGGCCCCGGCCACCCCGGCGGCGACCTGGCGGCGCAGGCCGGTGACGGTGTTGTAGGGCCAGTCTTTCTGCACGAGGTTCACGATGGCGGCGGGCAGCGAGCCCTTGGGGTCGGTCTGCACCTCGATGGTCACCTTGGTCTTGCCGCCGGGGAGGGCTTCGAGCTTCCAAAAGGTGCGCACCACCTCGCCGCGCACGCAGCAGTCCTGATCGGGCTTGCTGGCCACCGTGGTGGAGCCGAACTGCACGGTGGCCACCTTGGCGCCCTCGTCGAGTTGGGTGCGCATGCGCAGCACATAGTCGCGATCGTCGACGGGCCAGGGCAGGTCGTAGTGCTGGTAGACCACGCGATCGTCGGTGCCGGCCCCCTGGAGGGTGGCGACGGGCTGCAGCATGTCGACCCACTGGTGGGAGCGCCCGTTGTCGACCACGGTGGCGTACACCTTGCTGATGTGGGCCTCGACCACGCCTTCGCCGCGGAAGGCGAAGAGGGGCGAGCCTTCGACGGTCTTGCGGGCGACCTCCACCCCTTCGGCGTTGCGGATGACCTCCCAGCCGGGAGGCGCGGCCTGGGCGAGGGGGCTCAGCAGGGCCAGCAGGGCAAACGCGAACATGGGCGCTCCGTTGGGCCTCGCCGCCGCCGCGGGGCGGGCCACTGCGCCTGGGGGTAGCGCGGCGGGGGGCGGGTCGACAAGAGGGCCGCGGAATCCAAGAGTATAGATGTCTATAGTGTTGGATTCCGCCGCGGCGGTGGGGGCGGGGTTGACGCGCTGCGCCGGGGGACTGTCAGTTGCGGTCGATGATGGCCTTGCAGATCCAGGGCTCCACCTGGTCGAGGTAGACGATGTTGGGCTGGCCATCCCGCGCGGCGAGTGTGCCCAGCGTGTGCAGCTCGGCGGGGAGCTGGGGGTTGGCGGTGTTGGACAGCAGGTCGAGGTCCAGCACATTGTCGGTGCTGCCCGTAAGGGTCCAGGACAGGAGGAAGAGGTAATTCTTGTTGTGGCCCTTGTGGTGAGACCACTTTTTCCGCTGGTCGGTGCGCATCACGGCGAACTCGCTGTTGTGCGCGTAGGCGTCGTAGACGCCCAGGCAGGCGTCGCTGGCGGGCGGGGTGTCGGCGCCGGTGTCTTCGTTGCCATAGTCCTGGTAGGGGAACAGCCCTTCGGTCGCCGAGGGCAGGGTGGGCGGCGGGGCCATGTGGGGGATGTACCCCAGATTGCCCACGGAGAGGGACAGCGCGATGACCTGGGGGTCGGTGTAGTAGACGGGGGTAAGGGCGACGATCACCCTGCCCTTCAGCGCGCTGAGCTGCAGGGTGGCGAAGTTGGGCACGGTTTGTGTTTTGTACAGGTAGGGGTCCAGCAGGCGCTTTACCATGTCGATGGTGGGGACCAGGTCGTTAAACGCGTAGGACCGGAACTTCAAGAAGACCGTCTCCTCGGGGTTGGCGGTCATGAAGCGCGCGACGTCCTTGAGGATGGCCTCCAGGCTGCCGCCGTAGTCGACCGCACCGTGATACGTCCACGGGCCTTGAAAGGTCTGACAGACCCGCAGGTCGAAGTAGCGGGAGCCCGCCTGCAACTGTCCATGGATGTCCAAGCTCTGGGTGATGGCCTTTTCGGAGCCTTCGACGTACATGCCCGCGTCATGGCTGCCCGGCATCATCAGCTCGTTGAGGCGAATATCGGGTTTTTTCGCCAGGAGATCGGTCATCCACCGCGAGTTGTCGGGCAGCGTGGGTGGACGGATGGTGTAGGTGTTGGTGTGGGTCTCTCGATCTTCGCCGGTCTTCTGGAAGACGCCCAGGCCCGCGGTGTTCGAGTGGGGTTCGAGCGGGACCACGCGATCGTTCTTTTGTTTGGACCGGGCGTCCCACTGGTTCGCGCGAAACACCAGGCTGTCACCGTTCCGAAAGGTCACCTGGACGGTGAACCAGCAGCCATTCCAGGTGCCGGTGTTGATCTCTGCGCGCACACACAGGGAGCTGCCGTTTGGCAGGGCGCCGCGCAGGTTCTCATTCGGTCGGGAGTGACCGTCCCAGTCGTCGCCGTTGTCAACCTTTGCGTCGATGTGGGTGATGTCCTGACCGCTGAAGTTGACCAGGCAGAGGGTGGTGTGTTGCGAGCCCATGGGGTCCTCCGAGGAAGGCGCGCGGAGGGCCCATTCGTTGGGAACGGCGCCCAGAACCGGCGTCCTGGGCGTAGCACGCGCCGACGAGCCGGATCGCCGGGGGAGGGGCGCGTTGGCGCTGAGGTCGCAGGGGTAAGTGAGGGCGTATGCCCTCGGTGGATCCGCGCGGGTCGAGGTTGTCTGGCTCAGCGACCGGTCGATTGATTGGATTGTCCAGGAAATGGCAATTGCTGGAAAGTCGGCGGGGTCAATGGACGGGGCCGCCGCAATGCAGGGGCGCTTCCAAGTGGAAGGCCCCTGGAGACGGGGCCGCGGGCGCTTCAGGGGCGTGGAGGCCCAGGCTCTACCGTGTTAGCGGCGCGCATGGCGCGCTACTTCAACACCACCGGCCCCTGCGATCGTGCCCTGTGGGCGGCAGCTCTCGTGGCGCCGCTGGTGCTGCTCGGTGAGGCCGATGGGTTGGTGGGCGTTGGGGTCGCGCTGCAGTCCCTGCGCACGCGGCGAAAGGTGGGGGTCATGGGGCCTTCGGGGCGTGGGGGCCTGACCGTGAGCGTGCACCGCCAGCGGAGGCGAGAGCGACGGCGTTTGCAGCAGAGGGTGGGCTCGGGCGGCGAGGCATTGGGTTGCGCTACGGTCGGGCAGCGTCGCCGCCAAGTTCTGCAAAGGCCCTTGCCACGAACTTGAGAAAGGTTCGCCCATGCGGGCCTTGGAGGAGGCGAAGCTCTTCAAAGGCGTGATCCACGGGCACGAGCACCGTGTCGCCCAATTCCCAGGGATACTCAGCATTGACGGGGCTCCCCTCGCGCGCGACCGCTGGGGCGAGACGCTCGACGGCGAGGGCGATGTGCTCCATGTGCTTGCGAAGCGCCGTGAGCTGGGCATACCTGCCCGCATATTCTTGGAGCATTTGTGGTGAAAGAAGGAACGTGTTCAGGAACTTGGAAAACCCTACGTGCTTGGTAAGCAGGGTCTCCATTTTCGTCGCCGTGTCACGGAACC
>JBEIQK010000692.1:0-3575 GCA_040376505.1 Alphaproteobacteria bacterium
CGTTGCAGCAGTCCGGCTACGGCCCGGCGAACGCGGGTGAACACGGCGGCGCGCATGGCCTCCGCCGCCTCGAAACGAGCCGGAGCTGCGCTGACCGCGGCGGCAGGTTGCAGCATGGCCTCGACCACCCGAAGGTCGGTCGGTTGTGTGAGAAAGCTGATCAGGGCAGACGGCTCGAAGCAGGAGGCCTCCAGGGCTTCCACCACGCGCCCAGCCCGAATCGCCACAGCCTTGACGAACTCCAACGTGTACGAATCGCCGGCCGGTTGATATTGTGGTTGCAGAGCAGTAGTCCCCATGGTAGCCTCCTAATTTCTGGAAAGTTTCGCAACGGAGCCCTTTTCGGGGCCTCCCTACGCCGCAAGCGGCGCGATGGTGGGAGCCTTACCAAGGGCGTCGCCCTTGCAGCGCGGAGATCACGACCGTAAGACCATCACAAGACTTTCCTGGCACATCCAGCAACTCGTTCATATTCATTCGACGAATAACCGGCCGCTGTGCTTAGCGTCAACATTACGGCCGCTTAATATCAACCAAGCACCCTCCTAAGGAGTTCAAAACGCTTGTCCCAGAAGCACCTACCAAGCACCCTACCCACAACAACCATTGCACCCTACACGCCGCTATACCGCTCCCATTCAACAACCCACACTGCCGAGTATTTCAACCACACCCGAAAGGGCTACCGCTTCTCGGCCCCAAACGGCGAATATGGAATTTTATACTCCGCAATTGACATGGAAGCCGGCAACGGCATGGAGGGCGCTTTCGTCGAGGGCCTGGTGTACGACGCGCTCCTTCAACGCGCCCGCGCCTTCGCCCGCACCAAAACTCGCCGAAAAGCAGCTCAGTATCTGCACGATGAGCGGCCCGCTGCGCTTGCTCGACCTCACCGGCCGCGGCCTCGCGCAGATCGGCCGCGACAACAAGCTCACCGTCGGTTCGCTGCGCGGGACAAATCGCTTCGGACTCCAGGTGTTCCACCACCCCGCCGCCCTCGACGGCATCCTCTACCCCTCCCGCCACAACATCGATCTGCGCAGCGTCGCCCTCTTCAACCGCCCATCCCTCCCCGAGCGTCACTGGGTCAGCCTTGGCCCCTGGGACGGCCCCGAGTTGTGGAACGACACCCTTCGTCTGCTGGAGGCTTACAAGCTCAGCCTTGTTTAAGCCCCGCGACAACCAGCGCCGCCTCGGCCCGCGAACGCGCCTCCTCAGCCTGAGCCGCCACATCGCCCAGGCTCAAGAAGTTCGCCCCCGAGCGCGGCGTGTGAATCAGCGTCAGCGCAGAGAGATCATCGGTCGGATTCACCCCCGCCGAGCGCTCGATCAGGTGCGCGATCGCCGGCCGCTCGCCGCGCCAGGCCCGCCAGGGCCCCACCATCAGCCGGTCCGCAAAGCCCCCATCCGCCAAGGCCTCACCGCCGATCTCCACCGGCCGAAAGATGTGCGGCATCGCGCAGGAGGCCGCCACCGCCTCCGGCAGCGGCCCCGACGTCAGCAGCCGCGCCTTCTTGTCGGCCGTCACCACCCCCACCGCGAAGGGCCGCGGCAGGTCTTCGATGTTCGGCGGCAGCCGCCCCCGCATCCACGCCATCAAGGGCTCCAGGTGAAAGAGCCCCCGCCAGGGCGTCATCGACAGGCCCATCAGCGAGGCCGGCCGCCGCCCCGCCACCTCCGCCTGGATTTCGGAGGCCTTCATGCCCGCGCACCACAGCGCCCCCACCAGCGAGCCGCTGCTGGTGCCCACCACCGCATCGATCGGCACGCCCGCCGCCTCAATTGCGCCGAGCACACCGGCGTGGCGGGCGAAGGCGAGAAAGCCGCTGCTCAGCAGCAGATCGTAGGGGGGCATCGGCGCTCCAGAGGCGAGTGCGGCCGCCCGTGTAGCACAAAAGGCCGCCGCCGCGTGGTCAACCCGCCCGCGATCCCGCTGGTTAGGGCGGAGCCCGCCATGACCCAGCCCCAGCCCAGCTTTGAAGAGCTCCGCGCCATCTACGAAGAGCTGCGCCGCACCGCCCGCCGCATGCTCAACCGCGAGCCCTACGCCCACACCCTGGAGTCGATGGAGCTGGTGCACCAGGCCTGGGCCCGCCTGCTGAGCGGCGACATGCGCGCCCTCACCGAGCAGGAGCCCCGCCAGGTGCTCGCCCTCGCCGTGCTCAACATGCGTCGCGAGCTGGTCGACCACGCCCGCCGCCGTCGCGCAACCAAGCGACCCGATCCCACCGCCCGCGTCGATCTGGCCGACGTCTCCCTCCTCTCCGAGACCGATCCGCACACCTTCCTGGAGATCGACCGGCTGATCGACAGCCTGGAGCGCGGCGCCGCCCATGTGCGCGCGCCCGAGCGCAAGGCCCAGGTCGCCCGCTACGCCCTCTTCGCCGGCCTCACCGAGGCCGAGATCGCCGAGCTGCTCACCATCCCCAAGGCCACCGTCGGCGCCGATGTGCGCTTTGTCCGCGCCTGGCTGGCCGCCCAGCTTGAAGCGCAGCCCGCTCTTGATGACCGGCGCTGAGCCCTTCCTCGACGAGATCTTCGAGGCCCTGGTGGACGCCAGCCCCGAAGATCAAGAGGCTGCGCTGCGGGCGCTGGGCCGCGAGCACCCAGCCCTCGCCGCCGAAGCCCGCGCCCTGCTCCGCCAGAGCCCCCCCGACGAGAGCCCAAGCCCCGAGGCCCTGGTGCCCGGCGCCACCCTCGGCCGGTACCGCCTCGACGAGCGCCTGGGTGCCGGGGCCAGCGCCAGCGTCTGGAAGGCCTTCGACACCCACCTGCAAGCCTGGACCGCGCTCAAGCTGCTCTCGCCCCGGGCCGGCGGCCTGCGCAACCACCTCGACGCCGTGATGAACGAGGCCCGCGCCGCCTCGCAGATCATCAGCGATCACGTCGTGCGCATCAAGGGGGCCGGCCCCCTGCCCGGCCGCACCTTCTACGTCGAGATGCAGCTCTGCGCCGAGCACCAGCCCCGATCCGACGGCAGCGAGGAGCTGGTGGTGGGCCGCTCCCTCGCCGACACCCCACGCCCCTCCGAGCGCGAGGCCGTGCGCTTCGTCGCCGAGGCCGCCCGCGGCGTCGAGGCCGCCCACCGCCTGGGCATCCTCCACCGCGACCTCAAGCCCGCCAACCTCCTGCTCCTGCCCGTGAGCCGCCGCGTGCTGGTCGCCGACTTCGGCCTCTCGGTGCCGGCCCTTCACCGCCCGCCCACCGTCGAGACCCCGGCCACCGCCAGCGTCACCGTCGATGATCCGCAGCGCAGCCGGCCGATCGTCGGCACGCCGGCCTATATGGCCCCCGAGCAGGCCGCCGGAGAGGCCCCCAGCCGCGCCTCAGACCTCTACGCCCTGGGCGCCACCCTCTACGCCCTGCTCGCCGGCGCGCCGCCCTACCAGCCCTCCGGCCGCCACAGCCCGGTCGGCTCCCTCGACGTGGTCGAGCAGGTGCGCCTGGGCCCGCCCCCGCCCCGGCCCCGGGACCCCCCCCACCCCCCCCAACTCGCCCCGGCGCATGGCCCCCCCCCCCCCCCCCCCCCCCCCACCCCCCCCCCCCACCCCCCCCAAAGAAAGGAAAAAACCCAC
>JBEIQK010000749.1:0-3234 GCA_040376505.1 Alphaproteobacteria bacterium
ATCCGGTATTGCACTGCGCGGCGCGCGGCAAGGTCCATCGTCGGGCGCCGCGCCCGCGGTTAGTCCGCCGCTTCCCCTCCCCCCGCCGCCAGGACGCCCATGAGCAACCCGAACCTGCCGATCCTCTCTTTTGTGCTGCGCAACTACAAGAACTTCAACTCCCGGGCCACCCGCGACGCCCTCGTCGCCTACTGGCGGCACATCGAAGCCGGCGGAAAGATGTTCTGGTCGGTCGCCGGGGCGATGTCCTCGGCGCAGTTGGGCATCACCCTGGCCCCGGCCATCCGCGGCGGCCTGATCCATGGCCTGTCGGTGACCGGCGCCAACCTCGAAGAGTCGCTCTTTCGCCTCGTGGCCCACGACAGCTACAAGGACTTCCCCGACTACCGATACTTCACCAAGCAGGATGACACGCGCATCCTCGAAGAGCGGATGCGCCGGGTGACTGACACCAGCATCCCCGAAGATGAGGCCTTCCGCGCCGTGGAGGCCTACATCGTGCCGATGTGGACCCAGGCCACCGAGACCAACACCCGTCGCTTCTGGCACGAGTACTTCTACGAGATGGTGCAGACCCTGCCCGCCGATCTGCACGAAGGCAAGGCCGAGGACTGCTGGCTGCTCGCCGCCGCCCAGCACAACCTGCCCATCGTGGTGCCGGGCTACGAGGACTCCACCTTCGGCAACATCTTCGCCAGCCACGTCAAGTTCGGCGAGTGCAGCGCCAGCGTGGCCAAGTCGGGCATCGAGTACATGGCCGCCTTCTACGATCAGTACAAGGTGCTCTCCGCCGATGAGGCCGGCGTGGGCTTCTTCCAGATCGGCGGCGGCATCGCGGGCGACTTCCCGATCTGCGTGGTGCCGAGCATCAAGTACGATCTCCAGGAGCCGGTCAAGCCCTGGGCCTACTTCTGTCAGATCAGCGACTCCACCACCTCGTATGGCAGCTACTCGGGCGCCACCCCCAATGAAAAAATCACCTGGGACAAGCTTACCGAGACCACGCCGATGTTCGTGATCGAGTCGGATGCGACCATCGTGGTGCCCCTGCTCCTGGCGGCCTTGCTGGAGTGCAAGGCCCACCCGGCCGAGGCCAACGCGCTGATCGCCGCCGCCCTGGGCTAGCCCGGGGTACAGACGTAGTTGACACAGGTGGTGGCCGGTCCACAGTCTGTGTCGGTCACGCAGGCATTGGGCCCGCAGACCCCGTCGAGGGCCCCCAGCCCGAGCATACAGGCGGCCACCGAGGCGTCATCGCTGTTCCAGATGGAGCAGTCGGTGGCGGCGAGGTGCTGCACACACTCCAGGTCGTCGGCGTCGCAGTCGCGCCAGTGGTTGTCGCCGCAGGTGGGGTCGGTGGCCGGATCACAGACGCGCAGGAGCTGCATCATGCCGTGATCCTCGTGGGTGAGCTTGTGGCAGTGGGTGACGAAGGCGCCGGTGAAGGCGCTGTACTGGGTGATCAGATCCACCTTGCGGTCGAGGTTGACGAGGTAGGTGTCGCGCCAGTGCGGGAAGGGGATCGGATCGAAGGGATTGTCATTGGGGCAGACGACGAAGGGATTGATATGGATGTGAAAGGGGTGACCGTCGATCGAGGCCCCCACCCGCCAGTGCTCCACCGCGTTTAAGGGCAGGTCGCGATCGAAGGGGTAGCGGCTGCGGTCGACCTCCTCAAAGTTGTTGCAGTTGATGTTGTAGTCGTCGCAGCCGCAGGGGTCGGGGTCGTCGAAGGTGAAGATGCCCACCTGCAAGACCGCGACCTGGTCGATCGTGGCCGGGTCAGAGAGGGCCGCAGCGGCGGCGCAGCGGTCTTCGGCCGACACGCCGTCGATCGTGGTGGGCTTGGCGATGGCCGACAGCGCGCCGGCATCGAGGGTGCGCGTCTCGGTGGCCGGGCCCTTGTCCTCGGTGACGTTGACGATGGCGACGAGATCACCGGCCTGCAGGAGGGCCCGGATGTCGTCCTCGGTGGGCAGGGTGCGCGGGCTCACCGGCTCGCCGGTGGGGCTCTCCTCGCCGTCGGACTGGAGGTAGCGGCCGGAGACGAGGCACCAGGTGTCGCCGTGCTGGAAGACCCCCTCGCCGCCCACCAGCGCCTCCAGCCGGTAGCCCGAGCTGAGGAAGGCGAAGTCGGTGGAGAAGGGCTGCGGCAGCACGATGCCGTCGCGGCCGATCTGCTGGAGCGGCAGGGCGTCGCCGGCGGCGAGGCTCCAGCTTGAACAGTCCTTGTCGGCGCCGCGGAAGGCGCCCAGCCAGACCTCGTCGAGGAAGGCGGCGTTGAGGATGCGCCAGCGCTCGGTCTGACCGGGGCTGGTGACCAGGCGGGGCTGGCGGGCGCCGTTGATCAGGTTGAGTTGGGGCGAGGTGGTGGCCGAGAGCACCGAGAAGTCATTGAAGGTGATCGTGTCTTCGGTGCAGGCCACCCCGTCTGCGAGCGGGGTGAAGCCGTTCTCGGCGATGGAGGGGGTCTGAAAGACCATCACCCGCTCGGTGGCCTGGGCGACCACGTCGAGGCTGTCGACGGCGCCGCGGATGATCCAGGCCCCGGCGGCCCCGGCGCCGGTCTGGATGGCGGTGGAGCCGTGAATGTGGGGGTGGAACCAGTTGAGCCCCTCGTGGTGGGTGCCATCCTCGTCGATGTCCCAGCGGTAGCGGGCGCCGGTGCCCACCGGCACGCTGGTGAGCACGTCATCGGCGAGGAAGCAGGTGTTGTCGGTGGCGTCGCCGTCGCACTGATCTTCGCCGCACTCGCGACAGATCATGCCATCGGCCTCGGTGCAGCCGCCGCCGGTGGCGTAGTCGGGGCGTACATGCGAGCCGTGGGCGTGCAGGTTGGTGAGGTTCTGGTCGACGAGGTGCTCGCAGACATCGCCGTCGGCGTCGACGCAGGTGCAGCTGTGCGCCATGTCGGGGTCGTCGCAGGCGCCGTGGGCCATCGGCTCACATTCGTGGCCCATCGCGTCTGTACAGGTACAACTGTCACCCGACAGGGTGCGAAAGTCGGACTTGGTGAAGGTGTTCTTGAGGTCGACCCGCACCTGACGGGGCGTGTCGCCGTCGCGGGCGCCTTGCGTGCGCTGCCGCAGCCAGTCGATGCATGCGGTGCGTGTGGCGCCCGCGCGCAGCGATTGCCACGCGCCGGGAACGGCCAGCACGCTCCAGCGACTCCACGGCGAATCGTCGCCCGACACCAGCGCCCCCAATGGCACCGAAGCCGGCCAGCGGGCCATG
>JBEIQK010001030.1:0-1942 GCA_040376505.1 Alphaproteobacteria bacterium
AGGGGCACCCCGGCCCGCTCCAGCAGCAAAGGCGGGCGTACCAGCTCGCCGAGCCGCGCGGGCAGGGCGTTGATGAAGAGAAAGCTGATGCACAGCACGCTGTGGCTGTCGCGAAAGCGGTGGTGGGGCAGGGCGCCGCGGATCAGCTCGGCCTGACGCAGGGCCCGCACGGCCTGCTGGACCAGAAAGAGCGCGGCGGGCGGCAGCAAGAGGAGCGGATCGGCGGCGCGCAGGGCCGCGCCCACCTCGGCCAGGGGCACCCCCGCCAGGGCCGCGGCGAAGGCGAGGGCACCGATGAAGAGGCCGATCAGCGCTGCGCGTTTGCGGGTGCGCAAGACCGTCGCCCAGGCGCCGCTCATGGGCGACGACGGCGGCGGCGAAGCAGGGCCATCGGCCCGAGGATCAGCAGCAGGGCGCTCTTGTCGCCGCCGCAGGCGCAGACCCGGCGGGTGATCGTGCTCGGGTCCATCGGGTCGGTGCCGTTGCGGTACTCGAAGAGGTTCGGAAAGCTGTCGCCGTCGGGGTCTTCCATGCTGTCGTCGCGGCCGGTGTCGAGGCCGTAGCGGGCCTCCCAGCGGTCGCCCATCTGATCGTGATCGTCATCCAAGGGCAGGGCGAAGTGCAGCCCGCTGGCGGTCTCATCGGCGAGGATGGCGTAGGGCTCGGCGTCGTCGGGGTTGATCGTGCCGGGGTGGTGCTGGGTGACGTAGCCCGGGTCGTCGCCGCAGTAGGCGGTGAAGCTGGCCTGGAGCAGCCACTCGCCCGGCGTGATGCCCTGGAGCACATAGGCGCCGCCCTCGCCGCTTTGGGCCCGCACCAGCTCGCCGTCGGCGCGGGAGGCCACCACCGTGACGCCCACCAGGGCCTCGCCGTCTTCATCGGTGACGGTGCCGGCGATCGAGGCGGCGCCGGGGAGGCTCAGCTCGAGGAGGGGGTTTTCGACGCCGGGCTCGATGACGAGGGTGGCGACACCGCCGTCGGCGTCGCGGATCCAGTCCTCGGCGAAGCCGAGATCGCCGGCCCAGGCGTAGAGCTCCTTGTTGCCGCCAAAGAGGTTGGCGAGGCGCACGAAGCCCTCTTCGTCGGTGCGGTTGCCCTGGCCGACGGTGTGGGCCTCGTTGTAGAGCAGCACCTGAACGCCGGGCAGGGGCACCCCATCGCCGGTGAGCCGCAGGGGCAGCGCCGCCTCGAGGGGCGGGTAGAGGTCGACGCCGCTCTGGGCGTCGCCCTCATTGGGCACGGTGACGAAGTCGACGGGGCGATCGGTGTCGGGGAAGTAGGTGAGGGCGTGGCCGAAGGGGCTCGCCCAGGACAGCACCTCGCCGGGGGGGATGCCGGTGGCGGTGTAGCGGCCGAGGGCGTCGGTCTGAACGGTGACGACCTGGCTGCTGGCGTAGACGTGGACGTCGGCGTTCTCGATGGGGCCGCCCGGCCCGATGACCGTGCCGCTGACGGTGATGCCGGGCAGGGTGATCCAGTCGTCGAGGGCGGTGTCGCCGCCCGGCGCGGGGAGGACCCGGCTGGCCAGGTCGTCTTCGTAGGTGGGGCCGAAGAACTGGTCAGGCAGGAGGCCGTCTCCGTTCAGGTAGAGGATGTGGTCGCCGTCGCCCGTGGACGGGCTGTCGAGGCCCCAGAAGGTAAAGGCGCCCTCGGTGTCGGAGAGGGAGGGCCGGCCCCAGCCCTCGGTCTCGGGGGTGGCGCCCAGGGCCCAGAGGATGTGGCCGCTGAGCGGGCTGCCGTCGGCGCTGAGCACCCGTCCGCTCAGGGTGGCGCCTTCGGGGAGCGAGAAGTCGATGCCGCTCTGATCGCCGCTGACGACGATGCGGTCGGACTCACAGAAGGACTGGGCGTCGGGGAGGAAGCGCGTGACGTGGTTGTCGCGCCAGGACGGCGTGGCCCGCGCCCGGTAGGAGCCGGGGGCGACATCGGTGAAGGTGAAGCG
>JBEIQK010000168.1:0-10121 GCA_040376505.1 Alphaproteobacteria bacterium
GGGACCCAATCCATGCGCCGCCGCGGGGCGTTGACAGCCCTCCGGTTCCGACCACGCCCCGGACCTTGGCCCAGTTGGTCTATCGGCAGGGGCGAGAGGGGCTCGGCCGGGGCTACCTCGCCGAGGCCCGCTTCGCCGCTGCGCGCTACGGCGCCCAGACCGTCGTGGACAGACTGCAGGCCGACGCGCCTGCTTCGGTGGCGGCCCACGCGTCGGGTCGGAGCTCCGAGTCTGCCAACCTCTCCCTCGACGTCCAGGCCGTCATCGCCGCGACCCAGACCATCGCCACCGAGGTGGAGCTGCCGAGCCTGTTGGAGCGCACCCTTCGCCTGCTGCTGGCCAACGCCGGGGCGGAGCGCGTGGTGCTGATCCTGGGCGAGGAGTCCGAGGCCGAGGTGCGGGCCGAGGGGCGGGCCCGCGACGAGGGGGCGCTCTCCTTGGCCGTCTCGGCGATGGCCGGGCGGGCGGATCTGCCCCAGGAGGTGCTGCGCACCGCGCTCCGCACTGGCGAGCCGGTGCTGCTGGTCGATGCCAGCCGCGAGCTGCGGTATCAGTCGACGCCCTATGTGCGGGCCAGCCAGGCGCGATCGATGCTGGCCGTGCCGCTCTCCCACCAGGGCAAGCGGATGGGGCTGGTCTTCCTGGAGAACAATCTGGCCCCCGGCGTCTTTTCACCCCAGCGCGTGGCCCTGGTGCAGCTCATCGGCGCGCAGGTGGCGACCGCCATGGAGAACGCCCTCCTCGTGGAGCGGCTGCGCGCCCACGCCATCGAGGTGCAGGAGAAGAACGAGAAGCTCCGCGATCTCGACCGCCTGCGCGAAGAGTTCCTGGCGCGGACCTCTCACGAGCTGCGCACACCCTTGCACGGCATCATCGGCCTCGCCCAGTCCCTCCTCGACGGCGTCGACACGGTGAGCCCCCTCGCCCAGACCAGCCTGCAGATGATCGCCAGCTCGGGGCGACGCCTCTCCGGCCTGATCGACGACCTGCTGGATCTGTCCACGGTTCAGCGGCGCGAGATGGTGCTTCACCTTGCGCCCACCGATCTTCGTGCCGTCGCCGAGGGTGTGATCCTCCTCTGTCAACCGCTCGTCGGCGTCCGACCGATCACGCTGCGCCTCGACATCCCCGAAGGCATGCCCGCCGCGCTGGCCGATCGCGACCGCCTCGAACAGGTGATGGTCAACCTCCTTGGAAATGCCATCAAGTTCACCGTTCAGGGCGAGGTGGTGGTGCGGGCCTCGGTCAGCGGGGCGATGCTGGAGATCCAGGTGCAGGACACGGGCCCGGGCATCCCCAGCGACGCGCTGGAGCGGATCTTCGAGCCCTTTGTGCAGAGCCACCCCGAGACCTCGCGGGCGACCGGTGGCGCAGGGCTCGGCCTCGCGGTCTGTCGCGAGCTGGTGCGTCTGCAAGGGGGCACCATCCAGGCCAGCTCGGTCGAGGGGGCTGGCGCCACCTTCCGCTTCACGCTCCCAATCGCGGCGACAGGGCAGCCGTCGGCGCCGGCCGAAGCGCGAACGGGCTCCACCCCGCGGCAGGAGTCTGCCGAGCTGGCGCTGCACCGCTCGGCCCAGCCGGCCGGCGGCGCCCGGATCCTGGTGGTCGACGACGAGATCGTCAATCTGCAGGTGCTGGTCAACCAGCTGGGGCAGGCCGGCCACCAAGTTGAGACCTGCACCTCGGGCCAGGAGGCGCTGGACTGGATGCGCACCCACGCGCGGCCCGACCTCATCCTGCTGGACTGGATGATGCCGGGCATGGATGGGCTGGAGGTCTGTGAACAGATTCGGCAGGTCCACCCGGCGGGGCTCCTTCCGATCATCCTGGTCACCGCCCGCAGCCAGCCGGCCGATCTTGTCGCGGGCCTCCGCGCGGGGGCCAATGACTATGTCACCAAGCCCTTCTCCGGCGTGGAGCTGGTGGCGCGCATCGCCGCCCATCTCCGCCTCGCCCAGACCCACCGCGCGGTCGAACGCTTTGTGCCGCATCCCTTTTTGCGCCTGCTGGGCCGCGACTCCATCGTGGATCTGCACCTCGGCGACAGTGTGGCCCAGGAGATGGTGGTGCTCCAGTGCAGCCTGTGGGGCTTCACCGAGCTGGCCGAGCGACTGGGGCCCCAGGCCTCCTTTCGCTTCGTGAACGAATACCTCTCGATGGCCGCGCCGCCGGTGGGTCAACACGGCGGCTTCGTCGACAAATTCATCGGCGACGAGATGCTCGCCCTCTTCGAAGGGGGTGCCGACGCGGCGGTCCGCGCCGCCGTGGCGATGCAGCAGGCCATCGGCGCCTGGAACGAGCGGCGCATCCGCGCCGAGCAAGACCCCGTGCGCCTCGGCGTCGGCGTCCACAGCGGCAGCCTGATGCTCGGCACGGTGGGCGAGGCGAACCAGATGAGCGCCACGGTGATCTCCGACACCGTCAACCTCACCACCCGCCTCCAAGAGCTGAGCTCCCGCTACGGCGCCGGCGTGCTCGTCTCCGGGGTGGTGGTCTCCAACCTCGTCGACCGCGAGGCCTACCGCCTGCGCCTGCTCGATGAGCTGCGGGTGCCCGGGCGCCCCGCCGCGCTGCAGGTCTTCGAGGTCTTTGACGCCGACCCGCCCGCGGTGCGGGCTGCCAAAGAGGCCACCCGCCGCTCCTTTGATGCCGCGGTGGGGCACTTTCACGCCCGGGCCTTCTCCGAGGCGGCGCGGCTGTTCCGGCTCTGTCTGGCCATGGACCCGGTCGACGCGGCCACCCGTCAGTATCTCGACCGGTGCCAGACCATTCAACGTCAGCTCTCGGGAGACCCGGGCTGGTAGGAGCGCAGATGATTCAGGCCCTACGGCGGCGCCTTTGGGCGGCGAAGGCGGGTACCCCCCGCGGCGGAGACGGACCGGCTGCGTCGGTGTTGCGTTCGAACTCGCTGGTCGCCGAACACCCGGCGGGAGAGGCGGTGATTCAGGCCCTCGGCGGCCTGCTCCAGCCGGTGGCGAGCTGGATGGACACCGATGGCCGTCGGCGCTACCGACTGGCCCCAGGGCAGGTGGCGCTGGTGGGGCGCAGCACCTCGCTGTGGTCCCGCGATCCGCAGCCAGACTGGCGCAGCCGGGCTCGCCTGTGGGAGGGCGATCTGATCGGCCTGTGGGGGCTCCTCTTCCCCGATGAAGGCGGCAGAGAGCTGATCCTGGAGGCGGTGAACGGAGATTCGCTCTTCGTCTCCACGGCAGAGGCTGGCGGCGCCCTCCTCGGCGCCTTTCCACCCGGGAGCGCCGGGCGGCGGCTGCTCGAGCGCCTCGCCCTGTCGGCCTTGATCGCCGCGGCGCCGTCTTTGGGGGCGCTCGGCGCCGCGCTGCGGCGGGAGCTCGTGCCTTTCGCCGAGATCGTCTCGCTGGAGGCGGGTCAGTCGCTGTATGCAGTAGGGAAGCGACCCCAAGCCCTTACCGTGCTGGGGCCGATCGCGACGGCGGAGATCCAGACGAGTTGGGGGTCAGACGGCCCCATCCTGATGCAGCACGGCTCCCTGCTTGGCGTGGGCGGACTGAGCGAGAGTCCAAAGGCCTACAATGAGGGCGCCATCGTGCGATCCGGCGGTCGGTGCGCCCGACTGCGGCCGGAGCCGCTGCGCAAGCTGGCCCGAAGCGGACTGACGAATCGGGGGCTGGAGGGGCCCGGGCTGGTGGAGGAGGTCACCCAGTCGATGTCGGCCGCTGAGCGCATCGACCAGTCCCTGCGCCAGAGCCCCTCCTTCGCCGGCTGGACTGCCACGGCGCGCTATCGCCTCCAACAGGCCCACAGCCTCTGCCTGTGGCGGGTAGGCGGCCCGCCCCCATCGCCCTTGGGCGACTGGTCCGGCCTCTGTGTGGTCCTGTCTGGCTCGGTGGTGGGGATGATCAACCGCGAACAGTCCCCCCGGCATGCCCACCACTTCAAGGCCTCCGCCGCCCCGGCCGATGTCTGGCGCGTGGGACAGCTCTTTGCCATCGATCAGGTCGGCAACAACCCGCGCTCGGGCAACGCGCTGCGCGTGCGTGAGCCCGCCCGCCTCGCCTTCATCCACGCCTGGCTGCTCGATGACGCCCAGCCGCGCGCCGCCGCCCGACCGGCCCTGGAGCACCCGTCGGAGCCCGCGTCGGTGCACGAAGCCGTGACGGTGCCGCTGTGGTGGCTCGATCCGCTTGGACAAGGGGCCGTCCTGGAGCAGATGCCATTCCTCGCTGGCGCCGTCAGCGAGGCGATCGCTCACTGTTTTCGCGAGAAGGTGGGACAGGTGCGCCTGTTCCGTCGGGGCAAGTCAGAGGCCCTGTGGGTGGAGCTCTTCCGGCCGGGTGCCGAGCCTCTCGTGGCCGAGGTGCCGGCGCCGGCCGATGGCGCAGCGGTGCGGGCGACCGTGGACTCGCTGGCCTGCGGCTCGGACCTGGCGGGATTGTTGGTCTGGTCGGACTCACCGTCCACGCTGCCGGGTGGCGCCTTGCCGGTCGCGGGGGTTGCCCGTCGCGTCTACCTCAACGCCCAGTACGAGGTCGATGGGCGCGCGGCGGTGCCCTGGCCGCCGACGCACCTGCAGTCCAGTCGCTCCCCCTATGTCTATGTCACCCTCCTGCCCGCCGAGCCCGACCAGCGCGGCGCCTCGGTGGGGGTGGAGTATCCGCCGGCCACCACCCGGCTGGTCCTCCCCGAGGGTTGGGCCCAGCGCCTGCCGGCCGCTGCGCCGGTGGAGGCGGTCCAGCGAGCGATTGTGGCCGGGAGACAGGCGGCGGCGCGGCCGCCGACGGGGGATGAGCCCGCCGAAGTGGAGGCGGCTCTGCTCCACCGCAGCCTCGACCGCTGGGCGCGGGCCGTGACCGATCGCCGGGTCGGTGTGGCCCTGGCCGGCGGAGAGGCCTGGGGTGCGGCGCACTTCGTCATCCTCGAGGGCCTGGTCAATCAAAACGTGCCGATCGATGTCATCACCGCCTGCAGCGCGGGGGCGCTGTTTGGCAGCTACTTCGCCTACGGCGGGCTGGCGGCGATTGAAAAGGATGTGCTCACCACCCGGCGACTGTGGTTGTGGCAGATCCTCAACACCATCGGGGTGCTCGATCCCCGGTTCTTTGTCCGTCAGATCAACGCCGACATGGCGCCCATCCAGCTCGAGTCCCTGGAGGTGCCGATCATCCCGGTGGGCACGATGCTGCACGCCGCCTCGGCCTCGGCGGTGGTGAAGGGCTCGATCGGCGACGGCGTGCTGTGGAGCGGGTCTTTTGTTCCCTTCTTTCCGGTCGCCTTTCGCGGGAAGCAGTCCTGGGTGGATGGGGCCTACAGCGACGGTCTGCCGGTCGACATCCTACAAATCGAGGGGGTGCGCCTCGTGATCGCCTCCAATGTGGTGGCCCCGCCGCCCCATCCGATTCATCCGCCGCGCTACACCGGCCCGGGTGCGAATCTGATTCACAACACCAACGTGGTGGGTCGGGTCAAGGCCCTGCTCAACGCCACCCAGGTGGGGATCTTCACCACCGGCCTGCGCAGCGCCCTGGCCGCCGACGTGAGCTTTCAGACCGCTCCCACCACGATGAACCCCTTCCTGATCATCGAGCTGAACAAGATCATCGCGGACGCCCGCGCCAACCCTGCGCTGTGGGACTCCCTCCGGGGGGTGGTGTCGCGATGGAACCTCCTGCGCACGGGGTCTGTTTATGGAAGATTGCACCCTGCCGGTGACCCTGGCGCGGATCCTGAGCCGGGCGGTTCGAGCGCCCAGCGGGGATAACTGTCAACCCTGGCGCTTTGAGGGCGGGCTCGACGGGCTGCGGATCTTCCGCGAAGCAGAGCGCGCCCGACACCTGCTCAATCCCCATGGGGCAGCCACCGCGCTGTCGCTGGGTGCCCTCCTGCGCAGCCTTGCGCTGGCGGCGCGGCCCGAGGGCTACCGGGCGGACTGGACCCTCGCACCTCCGAACGGTGACCTTCTCGCGACCGTTCACTTTGCCGCCCAACGCCCCGAGAATGAGCCGCTGATCGACGCGATCGAGGCGCGCAGCGCCGATCGGCGGCCCTACCGGGGCGGGCGCTTGGACGGGCGCCTCGCCGAGGCCTGGGCCGGCGAGCCGGCTACGGTGGGGGTTCACCCAATGGCGGCCCTGTCGCCCACCTTGCGGGCCTGGATGCGGGCGGTCGACCTCTACCCCCTGCGTCACGCCGACATCTACCGCGACATCCTGCGCTGGATGCGCACGAGCCCCGCCGAGCTGGCCCGCCATCAAGACGGGGTGCCCTTTGCGGCGATGGGCCTGCGGGCGCCTTCTTTGCCCCTGCCGCCCGCCCTGCGCGCCCACCCCCTGTCGGCCTTTCTCGGGCGACGGGGGGCCCCGCTCTGGGCGGCCTGGAACGCCCACCTGCTCGACACCTCGGCGGGTGTGCTGCTCTTCACCACGCGGCGTCCGGCTTGGGCCTCCCTGGTGGAGGTGGGGGCGACGGCGATGGGGGTCTGGCTGCGCCTCGTGGCCCAAGGGTGGGCGGCCCAGCCGATGACAGTTCAGTCCACCACCGTGTATGATCATTGTTTTGGAGGCCTGCCCCCCGGCCGAGAGCCGGAGCTGGTCGCCCGCTACGATCAAGGCGTCGCCGTCCTTCGAGCGGCCTTCGCCCTGGATGAGCAGACCTGGCCGGTCTGGATGCTCCGGGTGGGCAGGGCCCCGCTGGAGCCCGCGCCGGCTCGCACGCCACGCCGGGCGCTGTCGTCGATCTGGCAGCGCTGATCAGCCCGACCAGGTGCGGGCGAGGCGCAGGCCCAGCCCGGCGTCTCGGGCAGTGTTGGGCAGCAAGGACCGGCTGGCGGCGCGGCAGCGCCAGGCGTCGCCGTTCCACTGTCCACCTCGGATCGGGGCGCGATCGGGGGCCGTGGCCCGGGCCGCCTCCTCGGGATCGGGCAGGCACCAGGTGGCGACCCCGCCGGCGAGGTCCATCACGCCGTACGGGCTGCGATCGGCGGCGGCGAAGCCCGGCGGCGCGGGCGCGGGGGTGCCCGGCCGGCTGTCGCGCATATGACACAGATGGGGCTCAAAGGCGTCTCCCCAGGGGAAGTACCGACCGTCCACCCCGCGAGCGGCCTTCTCCCACTCGGACTCGTGGGGGAGCCGCAGCGGAACGCCCTCCTGGCGGGCGCGCCAGCTCGCGTAGGCGCGCGCGGTAAACAGATCCACCCCCGTCGCGGGGAGCGCGGGATCCCAGGGGTAGGCGCCCTCCACCCGAGGCGTATGGCGCAGGGCCTCTTCGGCGCGATCCCGCAGGGCCAGCTCCTGGATGAAGGCCAGCAGCTCTCCGTTGGTGACCGGTCGGCGGTGCAGCAGGAAGCCGGGCACCCAGCGCCGCTGGGCCGGGCGGACGGGCCGGGCGAGCGGATCGCCGCCGAGGGTGGCCCAACCCGGCGGGATGTAGACCTCCTCGGCCCGCAGCAGGCGCGAGGGCGGCAAGGGGAGGGGAGCGCTGGGATCCTCAGGGGGGCCCAGGCCTCTCAGTCGCTCGCCGCGGCCCAGGTGGAGGTGAAGGATGGTAGGTGAACAGTCAGGGTGCTCCAGCCGCAAGAGGTAGGCGCCCGGGGCGAGGGCGACCTCGACCAGGGGTGTGGCTCCGAGGTCGAGGGTGGAGGCTACGACGCGCTGCTGGTCGCGCTCCTGGAGGGGAGAGAGCAAGGCGCGGGCCCCCGGCGGGCGGGTGATCAGCGTCAGTCGCGCCTCACTGTGCAGCCACCCGCGGGCGTCGGGCCGGGCCATCGACTCCAGCAGGGTGCGCTGACGGGCGGCCTCCGCGGCGTCGCGGCGCTCCTCGGCGCGCAGCAGGCGGGATCGCCGCAGCCCCACAAAGCGGGATTGAGCCTCCTCCAAGGCCGGATCATGGGTCAGCGCCTGGACCAGCTCGGCCTCGGCCTCGATCTCCAGCACCGCCGCGGCATGGGTGGCCTGCTCGGCGGCGGCCTCCTCGGCCCAGGCAGGTCGCAGGTCTTCGGGGCCGGCCCAGGGAGGCAAGGGCGCCCGCAGGCCCTCGGCGGTGGCGAGGCGGGCCTCGGCGCGGGCGCGCTCGGCGGCGGCCTTCTCCAGCAAAGCGTCGGCGCGGGCGACGGCGTCGAGGCCCTTCTCGCGTTGGGTCTCGCCGTGCAGCCAGCTTTGGAGGAGCTGCGCCAGGGCGACGCCGTCGGCGGGGCGCTGGGTCGGGTCGCGCTGCATGGCCGTCTGGCAGATGGAGGCCAGCCCAGGGGGGATTGGCAGGCGGCCTTCGAGGGGTCGTATGCTGCCGGCCTGCACGGCGCGCAGCACGTGGCGGGCGCTCTTCCCGACGTAGGGCGGCGTGCCCGCCAGCAGCTCAAAGAGGGTGGCGCCGAGCGAGTACACATCCGAAGGGGGCCCCATCCGGGCCTGGTCGCCCACGGCCTGCTCCGGCGACATGTAGCTGGGGGTGCCGATCACGAGGCTGATGGTCTCGTGGGTGTCGGGATCCACCTCGGGGGGGATTGGGAAGCGGCAGGCGATGCCCCAGTCCACGACGTAGACCTCGCCCAACTCGCCCAACATCAGGTTGCTGGGCTTGAGATCTCGGTGAACAAAGCCTTGGCGGTGGGCATGCCCCACGGCGAGGGCCGCGGTGTGCAGCGCTTCGACGAGGTGGCGCAGGCGCCAGCGGGTGGGATCCCCGGCATGGAGCGACCGCAGGGCGGACTGCAGCGTGATGCCCTGCACCTCGCGCATCGTGTAGTAGAGCCGGCCATCGGGGAGCTCGCCGATCTCGAAGAGCGGCACGATGCTGGGGTGCTGGAGCTGCGCGGTGGCGCGGGCCTCTTCGAGGAAGCGCGTCCGGGCCCCTTCGCTGGGGCCCCCCGCAGGGTGGAGGATCTTCAGGGCGACGATGCGCTGCAGGGGCGGGTCTTGCACCCGGTGGACCTCGCCCATGCTGCCGCAGCCCAGGATGCCCAGATCGACAAAGCGCCCGAAGGGGGTCGCCGGCGTGCCCGTGTCCAGCGGGGCCTCGTCGACCGGATCGCGCGAAGGCCTGGCCGCCTGGATGCTGAGGGTGGCGTCTTCGTTCCAGGTCTCGAGGGAGCTCCAGGGGTCGGGCTGGGGCATGGCGGGATCCTTGCGCGGTTGGACAGTCTACTCCGCGTACGCCCGCTGGTCTGCCGAGGCCATGCCCAACCAGGAGTGCGGGTTGCCCTGCCAGCACCAGCTCAACTTGGGGGCCCCCGCCGAGCTCCACAGGGCCGGCACGCGCCGATCGCCGCGCCGCGATCCGGCCAGGAAGTAGCCGTAGGCGGCGTCCAAGGTCGCCGGATGTTGGGTAAGCAGGGCGATGCCCTCGTGGACGGTGAGGGGGCTGCGACCGCGCTCAAAGACCCGCTCCTGGGCGTCCTGGGGGCTCTGTCCACAGTATTCGTCGCCGCGCTCCACGTCGAGGAGCAGGTAGACCGGCGCCTCGGGAAGCTCGATCTCTTCGATGGGCCGGTAGGCGGAGAGACCGGAGGGACCGTGATTGGGATCGATCCGCCCCGCCTCGCGCTGACCGACGAGGTGGGTGAAAGAGAGGAGCTGCTCGGCGCTGGCGAGGCGCTCGGTGACCACCAGCAAAAAGGGGACCCGCAGCGGCTGCGGCTCGACCATTCCCCCGCCGAAGACCTGCCGCACCAGCGCCCGCAGGGGGTCGATCAGGGCGGCGAAGGCTGCGGGGGAGAGGCCCGCCATCGCTGGAAGGCCCTTGGCGACGAGCAGATCTCGCTGACGGTTCAGCTCAGCGTCGGGGGTCAGCTCCATCTTCGCTCCGGCTGCGGGGCAGTGCGGCGGAATAACCCGGGCCGCGGGCCCGCAACATGGTCAGATCCGCGACAGAACCACCCAGAACGTGAACGGTGTGAGGTGGGTGGCCACAAACCGGCCCCCGGTGGCACCAATTTTGGACATCGGCGGCCCCGCTGGCCCAGGTAATGGGCGAGCAAACACCACACCCCCGGGCTGGCGATGAACCGAACCTGCACCCTCCTGCTGCTCCCCCTGACCCTCCTGTGGGCCGCTGTCGGCTGCAATGGCGACAAGGGCGCCCCCGAGGAGCACGAGGGGCACGAGGCCACCGATGGCACGGACGCCGTCGACGGCACCGACGGCACCGACGGCACC
>JBEIQK010000335.1:0-6659 GCA_040376505.1 Alphaproteobacteria bacterium
CGCGCTGGACGCCCCCACCGAAGCGGATGCGGCCCTCTCGGCCCTGGCGGCCAGCACGGCGGCCCGTTTTCGCGCCGAGATGGACGCGCTGGGCTTCTCCCGGGCCTTCGACGCGCTGTGGGAGCTGATCCGCGCCGGCAACAAGTACATCGACAGCCAGGAGCCCTGGCGCCTCAACCGCGAGGGCAAGATGGAGCGCCTCGCCGGCGTGATGCGCCGCTGCCTGGAGATCTGCCGGGTCGCCAGCCGCTTGCTCGCCCCGGTGCTGCCCAACAAGATGGCCGAGCTGAGCGCCAAGCTGGCCCTCCCCCCCGCCACCCACCTCGACGGCGTCGACCGCCTCGACGGTCTGTCCACCGGCGCCGCCCTCACCCTGGGCGAGCCGCTCTTTCCCCGCCTCCTGGAGCTGCCCGCCGCCGTCCAGGAGGTCCTCACCCGCGTCGCCGCCGAGGCGGCCGAAGAGAAGAAGCCGATGTCTGAACCCGTGGAGACCCCCGCCGCCGAGGCCGCCGCCTTTGTGCCTGATCCCCTGCCCGAGGCCATCGAGATCGACGCCTTTGGCAAGGTCGCCCTGCGCGCCGGCAAGGTGGTCGCCGCCGAGCGCCACCCCAAGGCCGACCGCCTGCTCGTGCTGAAGGTGGACATCGGCGAGGCCGAGCCCCGCACCATCGTCTCGGGCATCGCCGCGCACTACAGCCCCGAAGACATGCTCGGGCGCACGATCGTGGTGGTGGCCAACCTCAAGCCCGTGAAGCTGCGCGGCATCCTGTCGCAGGGCATGCTGCTGGCCGCTGGCGGCGCCGAGGTCAAGGCCCTGGTGACGCTGACCGCCGACGTGCCGCCCGGTACGGTGGTCCGCTAGTCGGATGGC
This sequence comes from Alphaproteobacteria bacterium, assembly GCA_040376505.1. Lineage (GTDB taxonomy): Bacteria > Myxococcota_A > UBA796 > UBA796 > UBA2385 > JBEIQK01. The sequence goes on from JBEIQK010000335.1 coordinate 872, forward strand.
CAGCCTGGCCGAGGTCGCGGCCCTGCTCCAGCGCGGAGAGGCCGCCCGCGCGCTGGGCCTGCTCGAGGGCCTGCGCCGCAGCCACCCCGGCGTGCCCGATGTCTGGCACCTCTCGGCCCAGGCGGGGGCGCGCCTCGGGCGCTTCGCCGAGGCCCTGCCCTGGGCCCAGCAGGCCCTGCGCCTCGCGCCGGCGCGGGCGCCCTACGCCCACACCCTGGGGCTCCTCTACCTGCGCCTCTCCCGGCCGGCCGAGGCCCTCGCCGCCGCCGACCACGGTCTCGGGCGCGCTCCCGACGACCCCTCCCTGAAGAGCCTGCGCGGCCGGGCCCTGCTGGCCCAGGGGCGCCCCGCCGAGGCCCTGCCCTTGCTCGACGGCGCCTTCGCGGTGGAGGCCCTCCTCGCCCTGGGGCGCCCCCAAGAGGCGCTCTCCCGCCTCGCTGCCCTGCCACCGTCGGCCGGTCGCTTTGCCCAGGAGGGGGCCGCCTACGCCCAACTGCAGGAGCCGGCCCTCGCCGAAACGGCGTTTGCGGAGGCCCTGGCCCGCGAGCCGGGGCGCCTGGACTGGCGTCGCGCCGCCGCCCGCGCCGCTTCGCTGGCCTGGCGCCTGGACGCGGCCCAGGCCCGCTGGAGGGCCCTGTTGGTCGAGCTCCCCGACGATCTGGAGGCCACCGCCGGCCTCGCCAGCGCCCTGCACCGCGACGGGGAGGACGCCGCCGCCTGGTCGCTGATCGAGGGGCCGCTGCGCGAGGGGCGGGCCGATCTGTCCATGCGCCTCGTCGCGGTGCCCCTGGTGATCGGTCGCCCCGAGGCCGAACGTGTCGAGTCCGACCTGCGCCAGGATCTCGTCGCCGGGGCCGATCCCATCGCGGTCTGGGGGGCGATCGGTCGCCTGCGCGAGGCCGCCGCGGATGTCGACGGCGCCTTCGCCGCCCACGCCGCCAGCAACGCCGCCCGCGCCCAGCGCTACGATGTGGCCCGCAGCGCCGCGCAGATCGCCGGGCTCAAGGCCCTGTGGCCGGTCGGCCAGCCCCTGCGGCGCGCCACGGTGGGCGAGGGGCCGCGGCCGGTCTTTGTGGTGGGCAACCCCCGCTCGGGCAGCTCGCTCCTGGAGCAGATCCTCTCCTGTCACCCCGCCGTCCACGCCGCTGGCGAGCGGATGGCCCTGCACCGCCTCGCCTGGAGCCGGCCGGGGGGCTTTCCCGATGGATGGGCGGGGGCCGACGAAGCGACCCTGCAGACCGCCGCCGACGCCTACCGGGCCGAGCTCGCCCAACTCAGCGGCGGCCGGCCGATCGTCACCGACAAGCTCCCCCAGAATTACCTCTACATCGGCCTCATCGCGCAGCTCTTCCCCGATGCCCAGATCCTCTGGTGCCGGAGAGATCCAGTCGACACGGCCCTGTCGATCTTCTTTCTGCGCTTTGGCCCCCATGTGCCGGTCTGTTCAACGCTGGCGGGGCTGGGGGCGGCCCTGCGCCACGCCGAAGACCTGCGCCAGCACTGGGAGGCAGCGGGGATCTTGCCGATGCTCACCGTCGATCACGAAGCCCTGGTGCGCGATCTCGAAGGGCAGACCCGGCGGATCTGCGCGGCCCTGGGCCTGGAGTGGAGCCCGGCGCTGCTGCGCCCTGAACAGAGCGCCCGACGGGTCACCACCGCCTCCTACGCCCAGGTCCGCCAGCCGGTGAGCGACCGCGGTCTCCTGCGCAGCCGGGCCTACCGCGCCCACCTGCAGCCCCTCCTCGACGCCCTGGGCGATCTGTGCCCGGCGGATCTACGATGAGGCTCCACCCCGCCGTGCTTCGGGTCGGCGCCGGCCTGCCCACCCTCTACGATCCGCGCAGCGGCTGTCGATTGAGCCTCTCCCCGGCGGCAGACGCCCATCTGTCTGCGTCGGGGACCTTGCCGGCCGCCCTGGTCGACCGGGCCCTCTCCCTCGGGCTGATGGGGGAGCCCGGCGACTGGCCGCTTCACCGCAGCCCCGAGGCCCTCCTCCTGCCGGATCGGCCGGCGCTCTGGCATCCGGCTCCGCTGCGCCATGGGCCAGGGGGCCACGACTGGGCGGCGCTGCCGCTTCGCGCGGCGGGGCTGGCGCTCTGGCGCGCCCTGGAGCGGCCGCAGCGCCTCTCCGCCGCGGCGGCACGGGCGGGCCTCTCGGTCGACGAGGCCACCGCGGCGCTGCGGGAATTCACCGCTTTGTCGGTTCAGGGGGTGCGGGCCGCGCCGCCGGGGCACCGGCTGACCTGGCAGCTTGTCGGGCCGCCGCGCCCCGCCGCGCCCCGGCCCCCGGGCATGATCGGCGCCGAGGGCGAGACGGCCCTCGCCGACTGGCACGCCAACGTCACTGAGGGCGAGGGTCACTTCGATGAGGTGGAGACCACGGTGGCCTGGGCCTTCGGCCTGCCCCACGCCGCCCTGGGTGGACAGACCTATGGCCAACGGCTCGCCGCGCGCTTGGGCAGTCCGGGCGGCCTCTGTGTAGAGGTCGGGCCGGGCAGCGGCGAGCTGTGTCGCCAGCTCCTCGACGCCTGGGGGCCGTCGCGGCCGGCGCGCTATGTCCGCGTCGACCTGACGCCGGGCCTGCTCGCCGTGCAGCGCGCGCGCTGCCCCGACACCGAGGAGCGCGTGGCCTGCGTGCCGCCCCTCCCCTTCGAGGACGCCAGCGTCGATCTCCTGGTCTGCAACGAGGTCATCGCCGATCTGTCCGCGGCGCCGCTGGGCGACGGTCCGGTCGGGCGCAGCGTCGCCGACTGGCTGCGACGCTACGCCCTGTCGCCCTTGCCAGCCGGCGCCCGCTACAACGTCGGCGCCTTCGCCCTGATCGAGGAGATCGCCCGGGTGCTGGCCCCCGGCGGCGCCGCCCTGCTTACCGAGTTCGGCGACGAAGAGGGCGAGCCCGAGGAGGCGGCCCACCTCGATCACGCCGAGGTGGGCATTCACTTTGGCCACCTTCGGCAGATCGCCCAAGCCTGTGGGCTGCGCGCCCGCCTGGAGCCGGTGGCCGCGCTGCTCGGCTTTGATCGGGGCGCGCCCTGGCTCTGTCGCGCCCACTTCGCCGGCCTGCGGGCCCTCTGTCGCGCCCACGGACAGCCGCTGCCCGCCCGGGCCTTCACGGTGGGCAGCCTCCCAGCCCTGCCCGAGCGGGTGGAGGGCCTTGTCGAGGTGCCGCTGCACCAACGCGGCGCCGGCCCCGATCTGGATCGCTTCTTCGCCTTGTCGCTGCGGCGCGAGGGCGGCCCGGGGCCGATCAGCGCGTCGCGATGATCATGTACTGACGTGGATTGGTCCAGTCGCTCCGTCGGGCCTGCAAGCCGGCCGACTGGAGCGCGGCGATCACCGCTTCGGGCGACAGGCGCATCGCCATCGGGGGGCCGTCGCCTTCGGGCGCGTCGAGGCGGGTCTCCACCACCGCGAATTCCCCGCCCGGCTTGAGGGCCTCCTTGACGGATCGGCCGTAGGCGACGGGGTCCTCGATGTGGTGCCAGACGTTGATCATCACGGCGCGGTCGAGGCTGGCCGGCGGGAGCCCGGTCGACTGGGCGCTGCCGAGCACCGGTTGCACGGTGGTCCAGCCTGTGGAGGCGGCGCGGGCCTGCACCCAGGCCACCATCGCCGGTTCGATGTCGACGGCGTAAACAGAGCCGAGGCCGGCGGCGGCGACGAGGTGCGGCAGCAGGTAGCCCGTGCCGGTGCCTAAGTCGGCCACCGCCATGCCCGGCGTGATGCCAAGGGCGGCGACGAGGCCCGCCGGCTGCTGCCAGGCGTCGCGCTCGGGGCCCTCCCATTGCGCCACATAGCGGGCTGGATCCTCGAAGGTGTGGGCGTGGCCGCCGCTTTGAACATGGCCCTGACCGTGACCCTGACCGTGACCCTGACCATGCCCATGACCATGACTGTGGTCGTGCCCGCCCGGTTGGGTCACGGGGGCGCTGGCGGGGTGAGGATGGGCGCGGTGGCCGCATCCGAGGGCGAGCAGGAGGAGGATCATCGGGGCTCCGGGCGGAGGGCGCACAGGTCTGGGACGGCGTCAGCGCGCCCCGACGGTCACCACCGAGCCGAGCAGGGTGTAGCCCAGCCCCTTGCTGGCCAGGATGACGGTGAGGGCGTCGGCGTAGGGCACATCGACGAGGCGCACCGTCACGGTGCCTTTGACATCGTCGCCCGCCACGATGTTGACACCGCTCGCCGTGGACAGAAAGCGAAGCACGCTGTGGATGTCGGCCTCCTGAAATTCCAGGCTCACCCGCGGGCCGGGTGGCAGGGCCGGCGCAGCGCCTGCGGCGGAGGCGGGCAGCACGCTCCCGCCGAGTCGGATGATGACGGCGCCGTCGTCGGCGGGCTGCTGGGCGAGGAGGGCGAGAAGGGCGAGCATGGAGCCAGTCTACACCCAGGCGCGGCCCTGCGGTAGGGGCGACGCGGCCGCCGCCAAGGTCAACGCTGGGCGGCCCTTCCTCGCCGCGGCAGAGCAGCATAGCGGTGCATCCCACCGATGGAGCCCGCCATGTCCGACCCCCAGACCACCACCGAGATCGAGGCCGCCGTGTTTCGGCGCTTCGTGGCCCACCTCCAGGCCCACCCCGAGGCGCAGAACATCGACCTGATGATCCTGGCCGACTTCTGCCGCAATTGCCTGGGCAAGTGGTACCGCGCCGAGGCGGAGGCCCGCGGTCTGCCGCTCAGCGATGAGGCCGCCCGGGAGCGGATCTACGGCGTGCCCTACGCCGAATGGAAGGCGAGCCAGCCCGACGCCACCCCGGCCCAACTGGAGGCCTTCGCCGCCCGACAGGCGGCCCGAAAGGCCCGGGGCTGAGCCGGCCTCTCGGTCTCGCGGGTGAACCTGTGCTACCCTGCTGCGGCCGGAGGCCTCCATGTCCGCCCTGCTCCTCCTCTCGCTCCTGAACGAGGCCGTCGCCTCCACCTGGACCGTCCGCCAGGACGGCACCGGCGACTTCTCCAACCTCAGCGTGGCGGTCGCCGCGTCCAGCGACGGCGACACGCTGTGGGTGGGGCCTGGCACCTGGTCGGCTGCGCTGCGCCTCGAGGGCAAGGTGGTGAACCTGATCGCCACCGACGGGGCGGCGACCACTGTCCTCGACGGCACCGGCCTCGACGCCCAGGCCCTGCGGGTGGCCAACACCGGCGCCGCCACGGTCTCCATCTCCGGCTTCACCTTCCGCAACAGCGGCGCCCGCGGGCTGCTCGCCGCCAACGCCACGGTGGTGGTGGAGGATTGTGTCTTCGACGGCGTGGGATCTGCGAGCGCCATGGGCGGCGCCATCTCCCTGCTCCCCGGGGTCACGCTCACCCTGAGCGGCTCGGAATTCACGGGCAATGTGGCCGCTTCGGGGGCCGCCATCGCGGCCAACCAGAGCGCGCTCACCATCACCGACACGGTCTTCTCGGGCAACAACGCCACCTACGGCGGGGCGCTGTACATCGCGGCCTCCACCGTCTCCCTGTCTACGGTGCACTTTGAAGGAAATGTGGGCTCTGTGCACGGCGGGGCCGCCTACTTCGACAATGGCAGCACCGTCGACGTCGAAGGGGCCGTGTTCACCGACAATGAGGCGGCCACGGGCTATGGCGGCGCCGTGCTGGTGGGGGTCAACAGCCAGTACGCCGACATCGACGGACAGTACGCCGGCAACCTCGCGGTCGCCGGCTACGGCGGGGCTCTGTTCCTCTATTCCGGCGCCTCCCTTCAGTTGAGCGGCTCGACCATCACGGCCAATGAGGCCTACGCCGGCGGTGGCATCGGGGCCATGAACGCGGCCCAGGTCGACATCGC
>JBEIQK010000820.1:0-2855 GCA_040376505.1 Alphaproteobacteria bacterium
CGCGGGCCCTCGGCGCGGTCACGCCAGAGGATGGCGGCGCAGCCCTCGGGCGAGATCACCGAGTAGACCGAGTTCTCCATCATCAGGATCCGGTTGCCGACGCCGATCGCCAGGGCGCCGCCCGAGCCCCCCTCGCCGATGATGCTCACGATCACAGGCACGGTGAGGGTGCTCATCTCCAGGATGTTGCGGGCGATGGCCTCGGCCTGGCCGCGCTCCTCGGCGTCGATGCCCGGGAAGGCGCCCGGCGTGTCGATGAAGGTGAGGATCGGCAGACCAAAGCGGTTGGCCAGCATCATCACGCGCAGGGCCTTGCGGTAGCCCTCGGGGCGCGGCATCCCGAAGTTGCGCTGCAGGTTCTCTTTGGTGTTGCGGCCCTTCTGGTGACCGATCACCGCCACCGATCGCCCGCGAAAGCGGCCCAGGCCACAGACAATGGCCTTGTCGTCGTGCCCGGCCCGGTCGCCGTGCAGCTCTGTCCAGTCGGTGAGCAGCCCGGCGACGAGATCGAGGCAGTAGGGCCGCCCCGGGTGCCGCGAGAGCATCGTGCGCTGCCAGGGGGTCAGCGCGCCAAAGATCTGCTGCTGGAGCTTGCCCGCCTGACGCCGCAGCGTCTCGATCGAGGCAGACAGATCCGTGCCGGTGTCGCGCTCCAAGGCCCGAAGGGCCTCGATGCGCTTTTGCAGCTCGATGATGGGGCGCTCAAATTCGAGGACGATGTCCATGGCGGCGCTGCTAACTCCGAGGTTCGGGCCTGTCGCCTACCACTGAATGAAGGCCGAGACGTAGAGCCCGGTGGCGAGCCCCGCGACACCGATGGCGGCCCACTCGGTCTTGTTGGCCTTGTCGCGCAGGGTGTCGAGCTCGCTGCGCGTGATGCTGGGGTTCGACAGGTCGAGGTAGTCGGCCTGGTGCCCCTTGGCGACGAGGTGCAGACCGCCCGCGGCGAGGCCGGTGACGCCGGCGCCGACCAGCAAGGGCCAGGTGATCTTGCGGCGCTCGTAGATGATCTTGGGGCCGCCGGCGCCATCGGTTGGCGCCGTGCCGTCGGTGGGGCTCACGGCGTCGGCCACGGCGGGGGTGCCCCCCTCATCGCCGAAGGCCGGCCCCATGTCGCCGAACTCGTCGGTGCTGGCGTCGGCCACCACCACCGTGGTGTCTACGCCGCCCGGGCACATCTTGAACCAGTTGACGGGCTTGGTGAAGTCGGTCCACACCCCCTTCACCACGCCGTCGGGGCACTGGATCTGGCCGAGGTGGCGGCCGGTGAGCACCGTGTCGCCCATCTTCACCCGGGTGCCATCGACGAAGACCTTGGCGGCGCCGGTCTTCTCGGGCACGCCGGGGTCGACCTTCTTGCGATCCCGCACCTCGGCGCGCAGCGCCTCGAAGAGGTCCTGGGCGGTGTCATCCTTGAGCACCGCTTCATCCCAGACAAAGCGCGAGTCGATCGCCAGGGCGGCGCGGAAGGCGTCGAGGTCCTTGCCCTTCTTGTCGGCCATCTGGCGCAGGGCGAGGCCGCGGTAAAAGTGGATGCGGGCGAGGGGCTCGGCCATCACCACCGCCCCCTCGGCGGCCGCGGCGGCCTCGGCCTCGACGCAGGCGGCCATCGCAGCCTTGGGGTCCTTGGCCAGCACCGCGGCCTTGGCCTTCGCCAGGGAATCGTCCACCGGCCCGGCCAGGGCCGCCGACATCAGGCTCATGAGCAGCCACATGACTTACAACCCCCCGCCGTAGAAGAAGTGAACAATCCCATCGTAGGCGGTCGAGCCGCCATAGGGGGCTGCGATCATCAGGTCGCCGTCGCCGTCGCCATCCACATCTCCGGCGTAGCGCGCGACCATGCCGAAGCCCTGGTAGGCGGTGGTGCCGGCCACCTCGCCGTCGGCGGCGCTGGTGGAGACCGCCCCCGCGAGCGGGCCCTCGAAGATGTAGGCGGCGCCCCCATAGCTGTAGGGCGCGGAAGGAGCGCCCACCAGCAGCTCATCGTCGCCATCGCCGTCGATGTCGGGGATGGTGTCGAGGCTGGCGCCGAACTCGCTGCCCGCGAGGGAGCCGGTCAGGATGGCGTCGGCGCCCGACAGGCTGCCGGTCCAGAAGGAGGCGCCGCCCTGGACGACGTAGACCACGCCTTCGCCTGAACCGCCTCCCTTGCTGCCGTTGATCAACAGATCCACCGCCCCATCGCCGTTGAAGTCGCCCTCGCCGTTGAGCGCGCTGCCCGCGTACTCGAAGTCATTGACGCCGATCAGCGCGGCGTCGTAGTCGTCCGTGCTGCGGGTGTCGTTCATCGGCCCGGCGAAGACATAGACGATGCCGCACTGGTAGGCCAGATCGCTGGCCGAGACCGCCGCGACGATGAGGTCGGCGTAGCCGTCTCCGTTCAGGTCTGACTCGGCGATCTCGCTGCCGAACTCCTCGTAGGTGCCCCCGCTGGGCCGCCGCACCGAGCCCACCTCGTAGGTGGAGGCCTCCACGACGACGCCGGGAGACAGCGAGATCCCGCCGCCCAGCACCTGCACCAGCTCGACGCCGGGCGAGGCGACGACCAGATCGGCCACGCCGTCGCCGCTGATGTCTTCGCTCAGGAAGAGATCGCTGCCGAAGTAGGCGGAGCTGTAGCTCGAGGCGAGGTGGCCGAGGGTGGAGGCGGAGGCCAGCCCGCCGGGGGGTCCGTAGGAGACGTGAACAGAGCCGCCATAGCTTGCCATCTCGGTGCGGTAGGGCGAGGCAGCGACGAAGTCGGTGTTGCCGCTGTTGTCGAGGTCTTCACCACAATCGAGCTCCATGCCGAAGTTGCCGTAGTCTTCGTCTCCGGCGAGGCGCATGTTGGCCGAGGAGCTGGAGGTGAAGCC